>JAUXIJ010000075.1 GCA_030621085.1 Candidatus Cloacimonadota bacterium
GTTTAATGAACAAACAATTATATTTTTATAAAAAGGATATAAGGTATTGTATACCAAAACAGGAAATCTTAGATTAGTTCAAAAAATTAATCGCTCCCTCGTTTTAAATTTAATTAAAGTAAAAGGTTCTATTTCCCGCGCAGATATTTCCAAAATAACTAAACTTACTCGGTCCACTGTTTCCAGCATCGTTGATTATTTAATTAGAAAAAACTTAATAAAAGAAATTGGATTAACTTCCTCAGGGGTGGGCCGGAAAGCTATTTTACTTGAGTTGAATTCCAAAGCCTATCACTTAATAGGAGTTGATTTAGGGACTCTTCATATTACTGTTGCTATTACTGATCTATTAGGTAAAGTCGAAGCAAGGATTGAATATCCTACTAATTGTCAACAAGACAAAGATAAGATTATAGAAAAAATTCTCAACTACCATTGTCATTGCCTTAGTACCCATTTTTATTGTTTTACTTCTAATAAAGAAGTTCTTTATTAAAGGTATTACAGAAAAGGCAGTAAAGGGTTAGATCCAGAGATGTATAGTTTCTTAAGCTCATAGATAAAAAGTTTATTTAAAATAGGAGGAGTTTATAGTGTCAAAAGGAAGTTTTAATTACAAAATTAATGATTCCCAGGGAACAGATGTTGAACCTATCCTTATTAAAGATTTTAATCTTGAGAAATACCATGACTATGAATCTTCTTTAAGTGAAAGGTGTAAAGATTTCTGGAATAAGAAGAAAGGGGTAGCTGTCTACCGCAGATTTAGGGTTCCCCGGGTTTTTGCTTCGGCCTGTAAAGACATGAAAACTTCTCTTGAATTTCAGCTTGGTGCACTGAATGAAAGTATGAAATATAAAGCTGATATCCCAAATTTCCTCGAGCCTTGGTATGGTATTGGCACAATCACCAGTGCCTTTGGAGTTGATTATATCTGGTATGAAGGACAGGCACCTGCTGTTAATCCTTCTTTTAATAGTATAGAAGAGGTGCTAAATTATCAATATCTTCCCGTAGAGAAAACAGAAATCGGAAAACATACCTTAGACATGGTTGAATATTTTTTAGAAAAGACAAAAGGGAAAATCCCACTTTCTTTTGCCGATATACAATCACCTTTGGATATTGCCTCACTTCTTTTACCAATTGATAAATTATTTCTTGAGATGTACGATAATCCAGAGAAGTATACAAAACTGCTTTCTATTATAGTTAATTTATTATTAAATTTTACAAAAAAACAGCAGGAATTGATTGGTGATGCTTTAGTTTACCCTGGACATGGTTTTGCTAGTAGTCGGCATTTCAAGGGGATTGGCATGAGTGATGATAATACTGTAATGGTATCGAATGACTTTTATAAAAGATTTGAAATTCCTTTTAGGGAGAAAATAGGTTTAAAGTTTGGAGGTTATGTTTTTCATTCCTGTGGCAATTGGTCTAAAAAAATTTCTGTAATTAAAAAAATAAGTAACCTTGTTATGGTAGATGGTGCTTTTTCGGAAGAAACAGATCCAGATCCTAACACAGTTGAACCTTTTGCCGAGCAGTTTGTAAATACCGGAATAATTGTAAATGCCAGAATAGTGGGGGATATCCAAATTATAACGGAAACAGTAAAGAAACTCTGGAAACCTGGTATCAAGTTAATAGTTGTAACTTATTGCAAGAGCCCGGCTGAACAGGAGGAAGTTTATAAACTGATTCATGAAATCTGTTGTAATTAGTTGCCGGGAAATTTGAAAATATTGCTGTAAATTCAGAGGAATAAAAATATATAAAACTGATTAATGTGTTAGATAAGGGAAAAAGGAGAAGAGAAGAAATGACAGGTAGAGAAAGGATATTATCCGTATTAAGAGGAGATATACCTGATAGGGTTCCTGTAGGCTTATTTGTTCAGGAGGAGTACCTTAGTTGGTTTTTCCCAAATAAAAAAGTGATCGATAGGGTTACAGATGCAGTAGAGTGTACCCGGATTTTAGGGTTTGATTTAATTACCAGAGATAGAAAATTTGAAACTCCCTATTTTATGAAAAAAGGTTTTAAAAATTGGGAAGTTGGTGAGAAAATTAAAAGAGACGAGGGTATACTCTATCGAACTATAGATATAACTACTCCAGATGGGACACTAAAACAGGTTGAAGCAGGTCCTTATGACGAAAGAACACTATCCGGAATTCATTTTTCAACAGTTAAATATTTGATTGAAGATGAAGGAGATTTTGAGATCTTCCAAAAGTATGTACCCGAACTTGATTCGAGGACTATTTCCGAGATGAAGGAGAGGGCAAACTTTTCAAAGGAATTAATTGGTAATTTAGGTATCGCTGCTCCCTGGGGTTGGGGAGGAGTATTTAATCAGGCTTCAACCTATAGAAATATTCAAAATATATTAATGGATGCCTACATTAATCAAGATTTCTATCGAGCCTATATGGAAAAGATGACGGAATTAATTATGAAAAGCAATGAAGCTTTAGCAGATACGAGTTTTGAATGTATCGGAATTCAGGGGAATATAGCCAATTCCGGGGTGGTCGGTGCAGACTTCTTCAATAAATATATTCTTCCTTATGAAAAACAATTGGTAAAAACTATTCATGATGCAGGTAAGTTTACTTTATACCATAACTGCGGCAAGGCCAGGGTTTTACAGAAAAGTTATGTAAAAATGGGTCTTGATATGTGGGAGACGGTTGCAGGATCACCTCAGGGGGATAATGATTTAAGGGAAGCTAAGGAATTAATAGGTGATAAAATAACTATTTCGGGAAATCTGGATCAGGTTAATTTTATTAAAACAGCCAGTTTAGAAGAAATTGAACAAAAGGTTTCTGAACTAATACACATCGGGAAACCAGGAGGAAGGTATATATTTGCAGCATCCGATTTTTTGGAAAAGGGTACTCCTTTAGAAAATGTAAAAAGGATTATAGAGGTTGCTAAAAGAGAAGGACGCTATTAAAAATAGGTATTATCTTTTTTAGAAATGAGGAAATATTTTGACAGTGAATAGTAAACAATTAGAGAACTTTTTGCCCGTTACTTTTGTTTTTCACCCCGAGTGGTGGTATAAAAACTATGGCTTGAGTTTTGAAATGGAGTTTTTCTATGACCCGGATACCCGGGTAGAGGCCGATTTAAGGATGCGTAAAATACTTAATGAACGTTTCGGTAAATATAATATAGAAAAGGAGGCTCACATAGAATCCCGACCCTGTATTGGGGCAGTTCATCTGGCAGCGGGATATATAATATCAGAGATGTTTGGCTGTGAGGTAAAATATACTAGAGATTCCTCACCACAGGTTATATCGAAAAATATATCTGATGAGGAAGCCGACAAGATTGAACCTGTGAATTTTAATAAAAACGAGACATTTCAAGAATTAAAAAAGTTGGTTGAACAGCTTAAAAAGAAATTTGGTTATGTTATGGGTGATATAAACTGGCAGGGAGTTTTAAATGTAGCCCTAGATATACGCGGAGATAAAATTTTTATCGATATGTTAAAGAATCCGAAACGAGCAAGGAGAATTTTTAATGCTATCACAGAGACGATTAAAAAATTTGTTAATTATGTTAAAAGTGAAACTGGTACATCATCTATTTCAGTAAATAGAGCGGTAAAATTTGTTAATCCAGAAATTAATCTACATTCGAATTGTTCAGTAGTTATGATTTCCCCTAATACTTATCGAGATATACTTTTAGAATATGATATTAAATTAGCAAAGGCTCTGCAGCCTTACGGGATTCATCACTGTGGAAATAACATGCATATTTATGCAGATAGTTATGCTCAAGTGCCCGGTGTTTCATTTTTTGATGTGGGCTGGGGATCTGATATTACCATCTGCCGCGAAAAACTACCTAAAGCATTTTTAAACCTACGTTACGATCCGGTGAAGATACAGAAAGTAGAACCAGGAGTGGTGAAAGAGGATGTAAATAGGATGCTTGAGCAATCAGGAAATCCGGAGAAAACCGGAATCTGCTGTATTAATATGGGGTGGGATGTTCCTGAAAAAAATATTCTTACTGTGATTGAAACTGTAGAAGAATACAGGAAAAGATTTGTCTATCGGTAGAGTTTCGTAAAGAGTTAGGAGATATTTTCTTATATCATAAAAATATGAATTTAAAGAAAGTTGGTCTATTAAGAGAAAATATGATATTATTTAGATAAGTCGATACCGACCGAAGTATGCCGTAAGTAAAGATGTAGAAATCATCAAAAAGAATACCGGTAGATCTCTAAACAGGAAGTTTGCTTTCTTAAAAAGGCATATTAGGACATAAAAAGCATTTGATGGGCAAAGACTATTTTATACCTACGATAAGAATAAACGAAAAAGTGATCTAGAGAGTACATAAAATTACAAGAAAAGGAAGAAACAGGACAAGCAAAGATTGAGTTTTGAAAGTACCACGCTTACAAAAGCGTCGGCATCTGTTAATTCCATAGAAGGAGAATTTTTATATGACAGATGAACAGTGGCAAATTTTGCTCGCTATAATCAAGGGTGAAAATCTAAAACCTCTTCCTGTTGGTTTTATAATTGACAGTCCTTGGCTTCCTAACTGGGCAGGAATAAGCATTTTTGATTATTTTTCAAACCCTGAACTTTGGTTTTTGACAAATATAAAAGCTATTAAGACTTTTCCAGAAGTACTTTTTTTCCCTGGTTTTTGGTCAGAATATGGAATGTGTTCAGAGCCTTCTGCCTTTGGCTCCAGATGTATTTGGGGCGAAAATGAATTCCCCTTTGCCGAAAAAGTTCTGCAAGGTATCAGTGATATATATAATCTTCCTCAGCCTGATGTACATAAAGATGGGTTACTTCCCTTTATAATCAAAAGACCTATTCAATTTCAAAAGCGTATTGAGGAAGAAGGACACAGGATTCGTTTTGCCATTTCCCGAGGTCCTCTTAACATTGCTTCTTTCCTTATGGGAAGCACAGATTTTCTGATAGCACTAAAAACTCAACCAAAAAAAATAAAACTCCTTCTTGAACGTATCACCAATTTTATTATAGAATGGCTCTGGTTTCAGAAAAAAACGTTTCCCTCCATCGATGGGATATTTTTATTGGATGATATGGTAGGTTTTCTGGGGGAAAGCGATTTTTGTACATTTGCTCTTCCTTTTCTTACAAAAATCTTTCACTCATTGGATGTTTCGGTAAAGCTTTTTCATAATGACATGCCGGGAATGGTTTCCGTTCCTTATTTAAAAGGGATTGGAGTTAATTTATATAATTTTAGTTTTCAACATTCTCTTCAGGAAATGAAAGAAGCGACTGGAAATGAGATTGTACTTCTTGGAAATATACCACCACGAGAAGTCATGGTAGAAGGAACCCCAGAATCGGTTTCAGAAAGTGTGAAACAAACACTTGATATGATTCAAGATAAATCGAAAATCATTCTTTCTTGTGGTGGAGGGATGCCTCCTGGTGTTCCAACAAAAAATATTATTGCATTTTTAGAAACCGTTAAAAGATTAACTAAAAAATAAATAAAGATAGTACACTTTATAAATTATAAGTTACTATTAGAAAATAAATTAATAAATATTAATCAGTAATATCTCCTAAACGAATATAGGGTAGAATGATTTAAACTAGAATAGTATTGTTTCCATAAAAGTATGAAGGAGGTGATTAAAAGAAATAATTTATTTTACAAGTAAGGTTTTTAGGGATAATGTATTTTAAAAAATATTTAAAGGAGTATTATTTAAAATGAAAAAAAGAAAATATAAAGTACAGGGAACAATTTTAGTTTCTTTAATGGTTTTAGTGGTCTTAACTATGATTTTTTCGATAAGCACTATGGCTGCTGAAAAATACAGTGAGGCACCTGAATTGAAACTGATGGTCGAAGCTGGAACACTTCCTAAAGTTGAGGATCGGCTTCCCGAAAATCCATTGGTTGTCCAGCCGATAGAAAGTATCGGTAAATATGGGGGCACCTGGCACCGTGGTTTTACCGGCATCAAAGATTACCATGCTTTCGGCAGACATGTGTATGAACCAATGCTGCGATGGCCACAGGATCCCAGGGACCCTGTTCAACCGGGACTAGCAAAGGAATGGGAGTGGTCCGACGGAGGGAAGACGCTGACCTTGCACTTGCGCGAGGGGTTAAGGTGGTCCGACGGATACCCCTTCACTACCAAGGATATCAGCTTCTGGTGGTATGATATCGAACTGAACACCAACATAACCCCGGCGCCTCACGCGGAATGGGTGATTGACGGTGAACCGATGGAATTGGAGGTTGTGGACGACTATACGATAAAACTCAAATTCGCCAAACCCAACGGCCTCGCCGAAACCGTAGGATTAGCGTTTCATGGAAATCAGTGGCCTTTGGGTTTCGAGCGTTTCGGGTTTTTTGCCCCCCGGCATTATCTGGAACAGTATCACCCCATGTACAACAATGCGGTTGATTACTCTGTATTCGAAGAGAAAGCGTTTGATTACAACACCGAGAGACCGGTTATGACCGCCTGGAAGATTAGCGAATGGGGACCCGGTGCTACCCGGTTGGTAGCCAAGCGTAATCCTTACTACTGGAAAGTCGATCCCGCAGGAAATCAGCTTCCTTACATAGACGAACTGGTTCTGACGCTTTTCGAAGAGACCGAGGCTTTGAACCTTCGTGCTATCGAAGGTGGTTTTGATTTTCAATTTCGCCGCATCAGCCTATCAAACTATCCGGCGTTTCAAATAAACAAAGATAGTTACGGCTATCGGATTTTCTTGTGGCCGGATGCGGTCGCCTCTAAGCTTTGCTACTATTTTAATCAATCTATTGAAGACGATGGATTACGGAACATTTTCCAGAATCCTAAATTCCGTCAGGCTATGTCCGTTGCTATCGACCGGGAACAGATCAACGAGGTAAGTTATTTGGGTTTAGGCGTACCGCGTGCCTTTACTGTGGTGCCTGACTCGCCTTATTTCGAGCCTGATATTGAACAGTTCTACGCTCAGTATGACCCCGCTCTCGCCAATCAACTTCTCGATGAAATCGGTTTAAAGAAAGGTTCCGACGGTTTCCGCACTCGGCCGGACGGCAGCAGGCTAGAGATAACCGTAGAAGGTATGGATTGGGATAAAGCGACACTCGATGAAATGGAACTGGTAGTGGCAGCCTGGAATGATGTTGGAGTACGAGCGTCGATGAAGACCATGTCCAGAGAGATTTATTGGATTCGGGCGACAAGTAATGAGATTCAAGTAGCCACCTGGACGGAAAGTCGGGCTATTGATCCGATGGTAGATCCTATTTGGGTTTTCCCTTTTGATGAACGTTCCTGGATGGCTCCGGCTTACGGAACCTGGTATAAGAGCGAAGGTAAGCTTGGTAAGGAACCGCCGGCATATTTTAAAGAGATGATGGCCCTGTACGACCAGTATAAAGTGACGGTAGATCCTGATAAGCAGAAAGAAATTGCAAAGAAACTTATTCGGACACACGCCGAAAATGTTTTTGTGATTGGGACTGTTGGAATGACACCTAATGTGGTTGTGGTGAATAATGATTTTCGTAATGTTCCTGAAACTTTTACCACGGACTGGATCTACATGGCTCCGGGTACTCTGGAACCGTGTCATTTTTACTTCGATCGCTAAGGTATTGAATTAAGTATAATAACATGTATGGCTCGGGGCCGGTTGTGAAAAACCTGCCCCGGGCATTAAGAAAAGGTACTACATGATTACATACATTGTAAAACGCATTTTAGGTATGATACCCACTCTCATAATAATTTCAATTATAACTTTTATTATCATCCAGCTCCCGCCGGGCGATTTTGTGACTACCGCCCAAGCTGAAATAGCCGCTTCGGGAGGGGGTATGGATGCCTCCGCAGTTGAGGCAATGCGCATTCGATACGGATTGGACCAACCCATGCTGCTTCAATATTGGCGATGGGTCAGTGGGTTTCCTAGAGGAGATTTCGGTTATTCCTTGGAATGGAGTGCCCCGGTTTGGGATATTATAGCCGGACGTTTGGGTTGGACACTCTTGCTTTCCGGTCTGGCACTTGTTTTTATGTGGTTGGTTTCAATCCCCATCGGAATCTATTCGGCAAGGCATCAGTACTCTTTGGGAGATAATGTGTTTTCTTTTCTCGGTTTTTTAGGATTATCCGTTCCGGACTTTATGCTTTCTTTGATGTGGCTTGTTTTCGCTACTATGATGTTGGGAATATCCGCAAGCGGTCTTTATTCGCCACAGATGGTTGATGCCCCCTGGAGCTTTGCGAAATTTCTTAACCTACTGAACCATCTATGGCCCCCGGTAGTTATCATGGGAGTTGTGGGAACCGCGGAGCTTATCCGAATAATGCGTGGGAATCTTTTAGATATTTTAAACCAACAATATGTAACAACCGCTCGTTCCAAAGGGTTAGTGGAGAAAGTTGTCGTCCAGAAGTATGCCGTTCGAATGGCTATTAATCCCATGATCAGCGTTTTAGGGATGCAGATTCCTAAAATGATTTCCAGCTCAATTATTGTCGGTTTTGTGCTTTCCATCCCTACGGTCGGACCGATCTTTTTGCGTGCATTGATCACGCAAGATATGTACCTGGCGGGGACGATCCTATTGTTAATGACAGTGATGCTGCTCATCGGTAATTTTCTCGCTGATATAGCATTAGCCTGGGTAGATCCAAGGATACGGTTCGAATAATGATTGATTATAAAAGAAGATCTGAACATATTAAGAAATTATATGAACAGCAAAACGCTCTTGATGAGTCCATTGCCCATCAGATGATGAGCTCGGAAAAGATTGCCTTCGCTACTTCTCAATGGCGAATGATGTGGCGAAAGTTCATCCGCAACCGGATAGCCGTCATCGGGGGGATTGTGATATTGCTGTTTTACCTAACCGCTTTATTAGCCAATTTTGTCGCTCCCTATACGTTGAAACAACGGATGACCGCGTATTCCTTATTATCTCCCCAGAGAATTTATTTTTTTGCTGAGGGGAGATTTCAGCCATTTGTTTATGGTTTGAAAGGAAGCCGTGATCCAAAGACCTTGATGAGAATTTATGTTCCCGACCCGGAGAAGCGGATACCGATACGCTTTTTTATCCAGGGAGAACCATATAAACTCATGGGGTTGTTTCCAGCCAGTACCCGTCTCTTCGGGGTCGAAGAAGGGATAGTCAGTTTATTGGGTACCGATGGTCAGGGGAGAGATATGTTTTCCCGTATCATAATAGGCAGCCAGATTTCCCTTACGATCGGACTTGTAGGGGTGGCTCTGAGTTTGATAATAGGAGCCTTTTTAGGTGTCTCCTCCGGATATTTCGGCGGTTGGGTGGATAACCTGATTCAAAGGGTTATCGAAATTGTCCGGTCATTCCCGCCGATACCGTTATGGATGGCGTTAACCGCTGCGATACCTCCACACTGGCCTCCACTGCGGGTCTATTTTACTATTACCATTATCTTATCCCTGATCGGTTGGACCTGGTTGGCCCGTCAACTACGGGGTAAAGTATTGGCTTTGCGGGAAGAAGATTTTATAATGGCAGCCCGATTGGCCGGCGCAAGCGATGGGTGGATAATTTTCAGACATCTAATTCCTGCTACCCTCAGCCATATTATTGTTATATCAACTCTCGCTATGCCTGCTATGATCCTGGCGGAATCTGCTTTAAGCTTTCTGGGTTTGGGTCTCCGTCCCCCCTTGACCAGCTGGGGAGTCTTGCTCAAGCAAGCCCAGAATATCCAGGTTTTACTACTCTACCCTTGGTTGATGATTCCGGGCTTCTTCGTGGCCATTTCAATCCTGGCCTTTAATTTTCTGGGTGACGGCTTACGAGATGCCGCCGATCCTTACACTGTGTAGGGCTTATGAACGAAAACGAAAAATATCTTTTAAAGATAAACAACTTAAAGACATATTTTTATACCCTGGATGGAATTGTCCGTGCGGTGGATGGAGTCTCCCTGACTCTCAAACCCGGAAAGACCATGGGCCTGGTAGGAGAGTCCGGTTGCGGAAAAAGCGTTACCGCCCACTCCATCCTAAGATTATTGCCGCTGAAAACAAGCCAAATAAAAGAAGGAGAAATCCTTTTCCGTCGCCGAAACGATAAGGAAGTAATCGATCTGGTAAAAATTAATCCGCAAGGTAAATTGATCCGTTCTATTCGGGGGAAGGAGATAGCCATAATTTTCCAGGAACCGATGACAAGTCTTTCTCCAGTCTACACTGTGGGAAATCAGATTATTGAGGCCATTCTTCTTCATCGTCAGATTGAGCCTCAAGAGGCTCGAGAACACGCCATTCAGATGCTCAAATCAGTGGGGTTGGGAATGGCGGAGAGTATGATAGATGAATATCCACATCGACTTTCGGGAGGACAACGGCAAAGGGTGATGATAGCGATGGCTCTATCATGTAACCCCTCTTTACTAATAGCGGATGAACCTACTACCGCCCTGGATGTTACCATTCAGGCCCAGATTATTGAACTTTTAAAATCTCTTCAGAAGCAGTTCCAAATGGCTGTTTTGATGATAACCCATAATTTGGGAGTGATTGCCGAAATAGCTGATGAGATCGCTGTCATGTATCTTGGGCGGATCGTTGAAAGCGGATCGTTGAAGCAGGTTTTTGAAAACCCTTTACACCCATATACTATTGGGTTGCTTAAGTCGGTACCTATAATAGGAAATCAAACAAAAAAAAGGCTTGCCCCTATTCCGGGGAGTGTTCCTGATCCGTTGTCGGTTATCGAAGGGTGTGCCTTCCGATTACGCTGTCCGGTTTATAAGCAGAAAGAGTGTGCCGGCCAGGAAGGCGCGGCCATGGTGGAAGTCGAACCGGAGCACTATGTGCGTTGTCTTCTCTATGATCGAGATGAGGGAGTGAGAGGGAATGAAAACTGATATGACCGATGGCAATGATACTGTTATCTTGGAAATTAAAAATCTCACTAAACACTTCCCGATTTATCGAGGGTTCTTAAGGCGAATTGTGGGAAATGTACAAGCGGTCAATAATGTCAGCTTTTCCGTGAAAAGCGGAGAGACGTTAGGTATTGTAGGTGAGTCTGGGTGTGGAAAGACTACCTTAGCACGAGTTATCCTAAGGGCATACGAGGCGACGAGTGGAGAAGTATTGTATCGGCAGAACGGAGAGATGATAAATATTTTTTCATTGAAAGGACAGGAACTTAAGAAATTACGTCGGGATATGCAGATCATTTTTCAAGATCCGTTCTCTTCTCTCAACCCAAGAAAAACGGTTATGGAGATAATAGCCGAACCGCTTCGCATTCACGGTATCTCTCGAGGTCAGGAGTTAAAGTTACGGGTAGGGGAGCTCTTAGAATTGGTTGGATTGAATGTCAAGCATATGAACCGTTATCCTAACGCGTTTTCCGGCGGCCAAAGGCAACGTATCGGGATTGCCCGCGCGTTAGCTTTGCGGCCGAAACTGGTGATATGTGACGAACCGGTAAGCGCTCTTGATGTCTCCGTACAGGCTCAAGTAATCAATCTTTTAGAAGACCTGCAAAATGAGTTGGGGTTGACGTATCTATTTATTGCTCATGATTTGTCGGTGGTTGAGCACATCAGTGATCGGATTGTGGTAATGTATTTAGGAAGCATTGTTGAGATGGTGCCGGCCCAGGAACTCTATAAGAATCCTAAGCACCCTTATACTGAAGCGCTTCTTTCGGCAGTTCCAAGCATCGACCCCAATACTCATAAAACCAGGATCATTCTTCCCGGGGAGATCCCCAACCCTTCCGATCCGCCCCCGGGATGCAAATTCCATACCCGTTGTCGTTATGCGCGTGAAATTTGTAGCAAAGAAACACCTAAATGGCGGGATATGGGCAATGACCATTACGTTGCTTGTCACCTTGCTGATCAACTAACCCTACAAGGCATCACTAACAATTTGTAGAAAGGATATTTTAATCTATGTCAAAACATATAACACCTCGACAAAAAATATTGCAGACGTTTACACACCATTATACTAAAATAGATAGATTGTATTGTTCAATCTTTTAGGTGATCGGGATAAATTTTGATGAAGACAAGTTTTTGCAAATAGCAAATGAAAAGTACACCACTTTTTCTAAAAAATAAATCAATATAGACCATATTTTCCTCCTTTCCTAGTTAATCTTATTATTACTTATTCTCTTAAAACAGCCGAAAAGACCGAGAGAAGCTGATTAAAAAAGCGAGGACTCTACTTAAGAATAAATCCTACTATTATATCTAGTAATAAAAGAAGTGGAAAGGAATATCTAAAAAGCTCCAAAGATATCAGTTATGACCTTAATGAAAAGGCGATTAAAAAAGATGAGATGTTTGATGGATATTATGGGATAGAAACTAGTGAAAAAGAATCTTACAGTAGAAGAGACACTTAAAAACTATCACACTCTCTGGAAGATAGAAAACTACCCTTTTGTAATCTGTTTTAAGGAGAGAAAGTAGAGATACCAATAGATTTTACCATCTAAATATGAATCTTATACAATATCAGTAGTTCTTTTAAAAAAATTCTCTCTTAGGTTAATCTGCATACACAACGTACAAACTTTATTTGACATTTTATAAAGATTATTATAAAATTTAATTGAATGTTTAATGAACAAACAATTATATTTTTATAAAAAGGATATAAGGTATTGTATACCAAAACAGGAAATCTTA
>JAUXIJ010000107.1 GCA_030621085.1 Candidatus Cloacimonadota bacterium
AGTATTCAGCTACCTTTTCGGATGGTGAATATAAGTTTGGTATAAAAGTACTGGATAAAGACGGGAGAAAGAGTCCTTTAGATTCCTGTTTGGCTATTGCAGACGGAATACCTCCAACATTGGTTGCAGCAACGGGTAATACAGGACATTCAGTAATCACTGTCACTTTTTCTGAAGAGGTAGATTATACTTCAGCCGAGATTCTTACCAACTGGACTCTTTCAGATGGACTTGTACTGTGGAGCATCAAAGCTGGTAACGTCTGGTTCACTAAAGCCAGTATGCCAACTCCAAGACAATACTTTGCAGCAGGAGTAGTCAACAGCAAACTCTATGCAGTAGGAGGACATGATGGCGGTTGGGTACATAAAGTAGAGGAATTTGACCTGGCAACCAATACATGGTCCATCAAAACACCAATGCCAACGGCAAGAATGAGCCTGGCTATTGGCGTGATCAATAATAAACTCTATGCCGTAGGAGGAAACAATGGTATATCAACGGTCGAAGAATACGACCCGGCAACAGATACCTGGACTACTAAAGCCAGTACACCAACAGGAAGGAGCCATTTAGCCATAGGTGTGATAAATAGTCATCTTTATGCTGTGGGAGGTAGTGGCGGTGGATATACAGTTGAGGAATATGATCCGGCAACCGATACATGGACAACCAAAGCTAATATGCCTACGCCAAGGGGTGATTTAGCTGCAGGAGTGATCAACGGCAAGCTTTATGCTGTTGGTGGTAATGGTACATCCACGCTCGAGGAATACGACCCGACAACAGATACCTGGACGACCAAAGCTAGTATGTCTATTGCAAGAGGTGGTTTAGCCATAGGTGTGATAAACAATAAACTCTATGCAGTAGGAGGACGCGATGATTATGAAAATTCTTTATCCATAGTTGAGGAATATGATCCGGCAACAGATACCTGGACAACCAAAGCTAATATGCCCACGGCAAGGCAGGGATTAGCTATAGGTGTAATAAATAATAAGATTTATACTATAGGAGGGCGTAATAATAATAATTATGTAATCAGAACAGTTGAGGAATATACTCCCATTAGTAAAAATGCTACCTTATTTTTAACTAGTGGTCACGCTATACCATCACCAGAAACTCAGGTTAAAATCTTTTGCAATAACATTAAAGATATTTATGGTAATAAAAGCATGGCAGATTCTATTATTTTAACAATTAATCCACCACTTTCAGCAGTTATTACTGATTCAACCAATGTTTCATGTTATGGCTATTCAGATGGTACGGCAACTATAACTACTTCAGGAGGAACCCCGCCTTATACCTATGCCTGGGATGATGATATGAATACTACTGATTCAATTGTTACTGATCTTGCTGCTAATATTTATTACCATGTTACAGTAACTGATATACATGGCGCCTCAGTAATTGATAGTGTGATACTTACACAACCGGAACCAATCAATATAACATCAGAATATTCTGAAATAATTTGCCTGAACAGCAATGTCGGTTATATTGATATTTCAGTATCAGGCGGTACTTCACCCTATTTGTATATATGGTCAAACGATTCAACCACGGAAGATATTGATAGCCTTTTGGGAGGAGAGTATATTGTAACAATTACTGATAATAATAATTGTTTTAAAACAGACACCATTACTATTACTTCAGCATATCCTTATCCGGATGAGGAAATCTGTCTTGTGTCTGTGAATGAGGCAAATAAAAATATGATTATATGGGAGAAAACACCGGATAAAGGTATTGCTTCATATAATATTTACCGTGAGACAATCGAAGTCGGTGTATATGAGCTGATCGGTACGGTTCCTTATGACAGCTTAAGTGTGTTTAACGATACCACCTCAAATCCCAATCAGAGATCATATCAGTATAAACTGTCACTTATCGATACTTGTGGCAATGAATCGGATCAGAGTTATTATCACCGGACCATGCTCTTAAAAGTCAATGTCGGTATTGGAGCATATAACTTAGAATGGGATGAATATGAATATGAAGGAGGAGGATTTACTTTTAGTAAGTTTTATATTTATCGTGGTCCATCGGAAGATAGTCTTCAAGTAATTGATTCAATAGGAGCCAATTACTTTACATACATTGACGATAACCCGCCAGAAGGATTGTTGTATTACCAGGTTGCAGGCGTAAAGCCTGATGGTTGTTTCCCTGCAAAAAAGAAAAAAAGCAGATCGAGTGAAAATTATACCCTGTCATTCACTAATATTGAAGATAATGATGTTACAGGAATAGGTGATATTAATTTCACTGATAAAATAATAATTTATCCTAACCCTTTTACAAACAAAACAATAATAGAATTCCCTAACCCAAATCTTTGTAGTTACAAATTGATAATTACACATATTTCCGGCAAAACTGTTAGGATTATTGAAAATATTAAAACCAATAAAGTTGTATTTGAAAAAGGAGTTTTATCCAAAGGTTTTTACCTGATTGAATTAAGAGGAGAAAAAGTTTACAGAGGTAGGTTTGTTATTGAGTAATAAATTACCCCGAAATTACACGTTTTTTACGTCTTTCGAGGTTTTTCTACGCTAGTTGTCAACATATTTTGCTGATTACTAACAGCTTATATTTTTGGCGAATGTCCCCATTTAATCTTGCAAAACATCAAGTACATTAAACTGACTACGGATATTATATTTATTAAAAATAGCAGGGACGTTCCTTGTGGACATCCCCAATGATGCGGATGATATCAACATTCACCCACATGAAGCAGGTGAATCGGCAATAAATAGGACGGGCACAAGACCAGTCCCAACATTATTTGAAATCATTGGCGCGTTCAAATCCATCACCACGAATCGATATATTAATTGTGTAAAACAAAACAATTGGCCGCCGTTCAGAAAACGGTTGTTGCAATTAAAATATCATGACTTAGTTCTTCTGTATCTTTTGTTTTTGGACAGGTTTCCGGCGCCACCAGGTAGCCAGTACCGATCCGGAAATATTCATCCAAGGACCGAATATTGCCGGGGCTAATGCCGCGCTTGCACTTTTTAGTACACCCATTGCTATGCCGGACGCCATACCGCCATTCTGCATGCCTACCTCGAAACCCACGGTACGGCATGAGCTTTCATCCAGTTTTGCTACCCTGGCACCCCAGTATCCAAAAATATAGCCGATAAAGTTGTGAATAACCGCCGCGACAATCAGCATTAATCCCACTGTTAAGAGCTGATCCCTGGAACGCGCCGTAATAATAGCGATAATAAAACAGATACCACACATCGATACAACCGGTAATGCTTTATCCATCCAGTTTTCAGGTCCATTCAGAATGTTCCTGACAAGAAGTTTAGCTAAAGCAACTATACCTATCAATGCAATTCCAATGATTAATCCTAATTTAAGAGTTGCAAGCGGTCCGAGAAAATCTGCCGGTAAAAAAATGATAACTATAGAAAGTAAAATGCCTGGAACTGTGATAAGAACCAAGGATCCGGTTTTATTAAACCATTTTTTCTTACTGTATAGTATTCTGTTAGCGATTAATCCTGCAAGGATAGGTATTATAATCATGTTAAATATCGAAAACATCATCTCAACAAAATTGATTGGCACGAGTTTGCCTGCAAGGGTTTTCATTAATAAAGGTGTCATAACCGGCGATATAAGCGTGGAACAAGAGGTCATTGTTACTGAAAGTGCTACGTTGGCACCTGCAAGATATGTCATGAGATTAGATGCCACACCGCCAGGACATGAACCGATTAAAATGACACCGGCGGCAACTTCCGGTTCAAAACCAAACAGCATGGCAATGCTGTAACCCACAAATGGCATGATAGTAAACTGTAGAAATATTCCTATGAAAACCGGCCAGGGCATTGTAAATACTCTTCCGAAATCCTTAACATTTAAAGTGGTACCCATACCGAACATGATAATCTGAATCAGAGGAACAATCAGAATTGCCAGGTCAAAATTGAACCACGTCCCGAATGCCGAAGGATAAAACATTGAAGCGGCGACAAACGCGAACACCCATATAGTGAATACAAAACTCTTGAAAAACGCATGTCCACTACAATAAAGTGCAAGAGAAGCGAACAGAATAATCACAGGGGGGCCCACCTCAGACCGGTAGCCCGTGAGAAGCATAATAAGTGTAGTTAAAGCAGCTGCTAAAAAAATATATCCAAAAGGTTTATAATTCATATAGTTTCCCCATTTCTTCATGAGGTTTGAAGTTGTAGAGGCACTGATCCAGCGGGGTACCAAGTACATTTATCTTTTCGATCTCACCCTGTCCATAACCTGCTTCTGTCATAGCAGACAGGTAGAGAACCCTTTTCGGATCAAATCCCATTATTTTAGTGGCGAGTGTATCTGCAGCCAGGGCATCAAGGCTGGCAATAGCTATCCGTGAATTAAATGGTGTACCCCATGCCGGGCCATTTCCCTCCATTGCTTCAAAACCATCTATAACCGCCAGATCAGGATATACCTCCCGGGCTATATGAAACATGTTATAATGACAAAAATCCGTTACTGATGTAGGACAGGTATGAAACAGAGCTTTATCATTTTTCGTATAATCATTAACAGGACACCCCAATAGTACGTTTTTTAAAGATAATGTAACCAGTACTTTATTGTGGGTTTTCATCTGAGAAGCTGAAATAATATAAACATCAGGATCCAGAAAAGTGGAGATAATTCGTACCGGCAATGGACGATTTTCTTCCCCGAAAACATACCGGTATTGAAAAGGATCCTGATTTAAGTCGACCAATTTTACATTATATTCTTTTTCCAGAGCCAGATATCCATAATTCTCAAACCCATCAATAGTTTTATGAGCACTGGATTCTCCGATTATTATTTGCTTTTTGTAATGGGGTGTAAAGAAATCTAAAATAGCCCGTATTGCATCTACGTGTGTAACGGCCAGCGGATTATCGGAAACCACCAGGTTTGGCTTTATTAAAATCCTTTTATCGCCAATAGAACTTAAAATTTCGTTCTCGATTTTTTTCAACGACTGATATACAATATCGTGCCGGTTATTGCCTTTTATCAAACTTACTTCAGCAGGTTCAGTTACTTTTTTGTATAGCTGGTGAGGTCTGTCTTGTTTTTCATCAGTAATGGTACGTGTACCGGCAAAACAAAAATCACTTCCCCCGAGAATAATTCCACCTACTGTTCCCAGACCAATTCCTTTCAAAAAACGGCGTCGATTTAAAGTGTTTTTATTCATAATATTCTTCTTTTTAATATTTAGCCTGCATTATTCATGCTGAAGATAAAAGACAAAAGTAAAAAGTAAAAAGTTTAAAGTGAAACAGAGCATAAGAAATTCAGATTAGAACAAATCTAATTCCTCAGGGGATATTGTAAACCCTTCACATTCGTACGAATCTTATAAATCTTATCATAGCATGTTGCATAGATTGTCTTCATATCTTCATCCCCAAAACAGCAGCTTACCGGAAAAACGGGTAAGTTGATAATACCGATAAATTCGCCCTTTTGGCTAAAAATCTGGATTCCCATATAGGTGGCAACATAAATATTACCAAGCTCGTCGATAGTCATACCATCTGCTCCTGAAGTTTTGCCCTTTCTGTTAAGTACTTCAGGGGTCATGTATAGTTCTGCGAATTTTCGGCTGTTAGACACAGTACCGTTTTCGTTAACATCATATGCCCATACAAAATT
>JAUXIJ010000094.1 GCA_030621085.1 Candidatus Cloacimonadota bacterium
CCTGCCAAACCGATGAAATGTTCGCTGGATATATTGGTGACAAATAATGAGGAGCCGATTGCAATCCATCCGACATTCCGTCCGGCTAAAAAATATTCTGTTGGCGTTTTCTCCCGATGTGAAAAATATAATCCCACAAGCATAACACCTCCAAAATACAAAAAAAGCAGGAAAATATCAATGTTTTCTAAGTACCGAAACATATTCCTCTATCTATACATAAAAACCCCATCAAAATATAGATAGAGACAAAAAGTAAGCCAAGCAAATTAATTCTACACGGATTGCTTTGTTGGGGAAAGTATTAAGCTGGTATTTGATATCAACAGATTTCGTTATTAAAATAATAACTCCGGCTTATCATTTTATAAACTTTTTTAGATAGAGTACTACACAACAATTGAAAACTATTTTAGCCCCAGTTCTTTGGAGATACGGAAATAATTCGGTGGCGCCAGGTCCAGTTTCTGGGAAGCTTCCGCATCGGTTTTACAGTGACTTCTTACAAATTTGAAATAGTCTTTACGAAACTGCCGTTCAATTTCTTTTAATGGCAATATATGTTCCATATCAAAATTATAAGGCTGTTTATGGTCTTCAATCGTCATTTTCATTCCAATCGCGCTGATAACCGAATCTTTGGATATTTTTTCTTTACTGAAAAACAAAATGCGTTGAGCTACATTCTGTAACTGCCGGATATTTCCCGGCCATGAGTAATTCATTAAAATTTCCATTGCTCCGGATTCAAACCCAGGCGCGGATCTTCCCATCTCAGCGCTGTAGCGGTTTAAATAATACTCAACTAATCTGGGAATATCTTCTCTTCGCTCTTCAAGAGATGGAACGTAAATCTGTAGAACATTCAATCTGTAGTATAAATCTTCACGGAATTTTTTGTCAGTTACCATTCTTTCAAGGTCTTTATTGGTCGCGGAAATAACCCGGACATCGACTTTATAACTTTTCTTTCGCCCGATCTTGTCAATTTGACCATCCTGCAATACTCTCAATAACTTCGATTGAGCAGATAAAGGAAAATCCGAAATTTCGTCGAGAAAAATTGTGCCCTCATTGGCTCTTTCAAATAATCCCGGTCTGCTTTCCTGGGCGCCTGTAAAGGATCCTTTTTCAAATCCGAACAATTCACTTTCGATTAACTCCCTTGGAATACTCCCGCAATTGATTGGGATAAAGTTTTCCAAACTTCGATTACTAAGATAATGGATATTTGTGGCAACCAATTCTTTTCCTGTGCCGGACTTTCCATAAATTAATATATTGGCGTTTGTCTCAGCGAACTGCTGAAGCTGTTCTTTTAACGTCTGTATTGCAGGTGATTCTCCAATAATTATCTTATTAGCAAGAATGTCCTGAACATTTTTGTTTAATTTCTTTTTAGAATTCAGATGCTTAATTTCCAACTGTTTCTTTTCATAAGCATTCACTATACTGAGAATAAAATCGGTAGGTTGATAAATGTAGGTTTCTATATCCCCGGGATACTTGGTACAAAACCAGAATGCGCCAGCCTGAATCAGGCGTTTGGCAAAATCAAAATCGGTTTGGTGGATAGTTTTTTTAGTGACAACGATTATCTGGGTCAGCGGGCTGATTTTCTTGATTTCCTGAATCAGTTCTTCACCCATTATCCCACCGGCAATCTGTAAATCCATGATAACGACATCGTGAAAATTCTTCTTTTGAGAAATAAGATTGATCGCATCAACACCACTGGAAACAATATCGGAAATGATGATCTTTTCATGGGATTTGACGGTATTTATGATCCGCCGTACATCAAATTCTTCATCTTCAATTACAAGTATTTGAATCGTATTGGAAATCATATCTTTATATCCTTATTAATTTTTAGTAGGAATTTTAATAATTATCGCACAACCGCCGGCGTCAAGATTCTCTGCATCTATTATCCAACCGCAGCGTTTAGCGCTTAATTCATAGGAAATATAGCAACCATAACCGGAATTGGGGGCATTCTCCCTGGTGGACGTATGTTCAAGAAATATCTCCTTTATCCCTTTCTCATTACATTTTAATAGTTCCGGAGTAATACCCTTACCAACATCACTCAATCTAATCTCCGAGTAATTTTCTTCTTTATGGTATTTTGTTCGAATGGTAATAGTAATATTTTCCCCTTTATTGTGATCAATACTATTCTGAATCAACGGCTCTAAAATTTCCCAGACCACATACTCATTAATATGTACTTTTGGTAAGTTTTTATCTAAATCAAGCACAAACTCATAAGCGCTGTGTTCGCTGTAAACACGTTTGAAAATATATTCAACTAAAAACTCGATTACCTTATTGATATCCGTATTGAATAACGGATTACGGGTCGCGTGAAGCGGTGGCTCATACCACTTCATATCGTAGATAACCCTGGAAATAAAACTTGAATACCGGGTAACAATGTATTTGAATTTATCAATATTTTTATCCGTCAATAAGCGAATCTCATCTTTGATAAATCCCATGATTTTTTCGGCTTTGTGATGAGCATGATAAATACGCTTGGTAAAAAGCGCTTCTTTCTGATGGGCAATATCCTTTTTAATCTGTTGTTCCCGCTCCTTGAACAGCTGTTCCTGGGCTAAATCGCGTTCTTTTACCGTGTAGGATGTAATGTAAAACATGGCGAGAAGACCAAATAAAATTAGCGCAGTAAAAATAATCCCGGTTTCATCGTAAACCGTTGAAATTTCCCGGGTGATATTGCTGACATCCGGCGTTATTTTCATATAAACAACGCCCTCGTATTCTCCTTTCAACACTAAGGGCACAAGAACATGAAAGGATTGAATATTATCCCAATTACAAAATATCTGTTCCGTATCTTCTATTTCCCGGGCAATTTGCTGATAACGGTGAATCGCCTCGTTATAAAACCATTTATCAGGACCTTCCGGAATTTCATGGCTGAAAATGAAATTATAGAGCCATACACCCTCGTCAATAGCAAAGGTTTTACCTTCCGATGTAAATATCAGACATAATTCATCTACATTTTGTTGCAGGGTTTGTTGATTCAGAAGAATATTAAACGCTTGAATAATTTCACGCCTTTTCTCGAGACTTTTTTCTTGATCGAACAAACTTTGTTCTAATAATAATTCCAGAGAAGTTGCGGTTAGATTTGCTAATCTTTCAGCGGAATCTTTTTTGTATAAATCCATTGTCTGTGTAATGAGATTACTCATAGAAACTTTATGTAAATAGGATATAGCAACCTGAAAAGTTACAAGAACCACAAAAAGAATGATAATATGCTTTACTTCAAAATTATGCTGTTTGAATCTTTTCAAGAACTTCATTTTATTCCAGAAAATACCTTTACCGTTAAGATACTACAAAAGGCAAAATTTCACCTGACAAATACTTTTTTTGATTCGATCATTTCGACTGCCTGTTGCAATGCATCTTCTACAGATAATTCTTTCTTCAATGCTTTATTTATGTGATATGAAAGTACATCAGAAATTTTTGTATAATCAACTAATGGCGGTCTATGAATCCCTTGCTCTATAAGTGACAGTATATACGGAAAATATGGATATTTTTCAATCAATAATTCATCGTAGTAAATTTTCGTAAGAATGGGTAATAAGCCAGACGTTTCAAACAGAGTCTTCTGCGCTTCTTCAGACAAAATGTACTTTAAAAACTCTAAAGCCTCCTTTTTCTTTGTCGAATTCTTAGAAATCATCAAATTCCATCCTCCAAAAACCGACGATGGTTGATGCCCTTTGAAATGGGGTAAAGCAGTAGCTTCAAGATATTGAACCTTATTAGAATCCACGGTAGATACAGCTATATTCTTCAAAGCGCTTGCCCAACCCCTGAAAAACGGGACATCATTCCCCAAAGCATAATAATAAGTCTCGTTCTCATTAAAACTCGTAACCAGCTTAGGAGAAAAATCATACTTCCAAATCAAATCTACCATTAGTTGGCAACTTTCCTGCGCCTTGACTGAATTAATCTGCAGATTATTATTTGTCAAAAGCCTGCCGCCGTTTCCACCAAATACTTCAAGATAATTACAGATTAAACCTTCATAACTATCTCCTTGAAATACGTAAAAGGGTCGGTTCGTTTTTTGTTTGATTCCTAATTGAATAAATTCCTTCCAGGAAATAGAATTTTTAAGTTTTTTTTCTAATTCTAAACTATTGGGATATTTACATATTATATCGCGACGGTAGTACATCACACCAATATCTAAATAAAGCGGAATCCCAACTAATTTGTTTTCATAATAGCATGTGGAGAGAGCATAAGACAGTATTTTCGATAGGTCTTTTTGCGAAAAATACAGGGAAAGAGGTTCCGCCCATTTAGCAAATCGAGGAACCCATATCAAATCAACTGCAAAAATATCGATGTGACTATCTTTGCTTCGAAGTGATCGGGCTATTAGCTCTTTTCTTTCATTCGTAGTAAATTTTGTAAAAGGCAGGTCAATCGGGACTATTTCTATTTTACCGGAATATAATTTGTTGAATTCTTCAATTATTTTTAAATGTGCCACTGACATATTATCAGCAAAATATATTTTGGTTGTTGATTCAGAACTAAATTTATCTCTGTTTAGTAAAATCAGGTTGAAAACCATAACAAGTATAATCGCAAAAATGAATACAGTGAATAATATATTGTATCTTTCATGTCGATTCTTCGTAACCATTTTATCTGTGACTTTTTACTATTTAACATCCATAATTTTAAGGTACCATATATTTCATATAAATGAATATAACCTTTGATTATTAATATTCCAAAACGATTATTATCAAAATGATAATTACATATAGAGTTGCTAATTTATTGTTAAATATTTGTTTGACTATTTTGCCAAAACCATATTTTAACTTTTACACTTTCTTTATACACTTCCTGTTAACAATGAACTTTCCCGATGCAAGCCCGGAGGAATTCTTTGGTTAAAACGTTTCTCTATTTCATAAATATACACTTTTTAATTTCCGAGAAATCGCCGGCTTGAATTTTATACAAGTACAAACCGGAGCTTACATCAGCCGCTTCCCAATTAACGGTATAAAATCCCGCCTCTTTATTTCCATTTACAAGGGTTTTGACTAACTGCCCTAACATATTATATATACTAATATTCACATGGGTAAAATAGGGTAACTGATAGGAAATATTCGTGCGCTGGTTAAAAGGATTTGGATAATTCTGTTCAAGAGCAAAGCAGTGCGGCAAACCGGATTGTCGATAATCAGTTGCTACAGATCTATTGCTATATCCGGGAGTAGGTACGGAAAAATTACACCAATTATTACTGCCATCGGGAAAACGGCCATATGAGACGTTCGCATTCTGTTTCGGATAATATAGCAAATCAATATAATTTATTTCACCGTTGCTAATACTAGCGATGCTTAAGGATTCCCCGGACTTATCCAATTTAAAATTCAAATGTAAAGCGCCCTGAGATGTGTCACTATCAGCCCATAAAATCAAAAAACTATCGGGCTGGACAGTCGTCATGTAAGATACATTTGCGGGTATCTGATATAATTTCGGGTTCTCCAAATCATCGGAAAAATAAAGATCGCCAATATCAAAAGGTAAATCACCACAATTATAAATTTCAATCCAATCCTCATATTCACCAAAATTATCAATATTACAAGAATCATTGCCGGCTAATACTTCATTAATTAAAATAGAAGCGGTATTTGTTTCATCCGGTTCAAAGACTGCCGTTATTAATGAGTTATCATTTGTCAGAATGTAGCATAATTCACGATCCGTACTGATTATTTCAGTCTCGTTCCCCATTATTTTCTCTGCTGATAATCCGAAGTCAAAACTGAGATCGGAACTAGACAGTGTTGCTTGATGAACTTCCACTGCGATTACATTATTTCCTTCCAGCAAATAATCAGGATTAATTGAATATTTATGAAATATCTTTTCATTCTCTCCTGATACGTAGTCAGATGCAAGAGTATTATAAGAAATTACACCTCCAGGCATATTTGAGCGGACTACCTCATTTCCATTAAGATAGACTATCGCTCCATCATCTCTAAGCAATTCCAAGGTCAATTTATTAGTACTATCAATATCAGATATTGTAATGGTTTTCCTGAAGTAGGTAGTAATATATTTCTGATTAGAATTAGGACCATAGGAAATCACGGTAGCTTCATCACCATCCCCATAACCCAGTTCCGCAGCGCCTTCTTTCCATTCGGAATCATCAAATATTAATTCCCGCCAGTCCGCTCCCTGGTCAGTTCCGTCATCCAAATAATTCCAGGTAGCGCCTTTACTTATCAAATTAATGGATTCACTTCCCAGATTACTCTCTTCCCACCGGATAAATCTGTACCCTGAAGCTGGTTCTGCTCTAATTGACAACAGCGAATCTGTCGGAAAAACTCCAACGTGTAAATAGTCTGATATTAGTTTATCATTATAAATAATCTTGCCCCACCCGTTTTCCCGTATTTCTAAATGTAATTCTGAAAACCTTACTCCAAACTGTTCGTCCATCCACTGAACTCTTTCCGAAATAAAATCCTTAAGATATTCAATTTCGCCGCTCCATCTTTCAGGTGCTCCACTGGTCGGAGAAGAATATCCAAAACTTCCTGATTCAGGATATCCCGGATTAGGCCAGATATACAATCCGAGTATGGCCCATCGTGAAAAGTTACGTTCCTGTGATTCGTCCAGTAATTCAGTCAAATCAACTATTAAAGAAAAAATATGGGGAATGTTTAAGGTATTCCGGCGGAGTTCTTGCCATCTCATTGCGCACAGATTATTGAACTCGGGATCATTTAAAAGATCGTCAAACCAATAGATATCCATTTCCCATATTAGAGGATAGTACCACCCTTCGGCTGTCCAGCCATCATTGTAATCCGCATTGCCAAAGGATAAATTATAATCCCAGACAGGACCGGCTTTTATTTTCTCATTTCTGTCTTTGTGAAAATAAGTTGATAAACGGTAGCCGTCGATATTCTTGGTAAATTCAACAATCAGAAAATTATCTACAAAGGTAAGTACATCAATATAATCTCTATAATTACCATTTGAATTATATAATGCCGATTCAAAATTGTTTAAATAATTTTTTAACCAGTTCTGTTGAGAGATTGATATACTATTTTCATCAGGTTCGGTAATTACCAGTTCAAGACCGGTATTCAGCAGGATCGATAC
>JAUXIJ010000178.1 GCA_030621085.1 Candidatus Cloacimonadota bacterium
ATTTAAATGTCTAAACATATAAAAAGGCAAGAAAATCAAGTATTGCCGCAGATGAACGCAGAATGACACAGATGGTGAAGATCAACAATGTCAAACTTAAATAAGTCACCGACCCCGCAATGAAATTTGCGGGGCATCAGGAAGATGCTCGGGGTATTTTTTCAAACGATTAATGTTAACCTTCATGTACTTCATTCTCTTCCGTTTGATCGTATGCTGCTAGTATTTCCTCTTTAGTGAATATCTCAATATCCTCTTGGTTAATAATTAAACCAAAGTTCATACTCGAAACTCCTGATACTGGTTTCCATGCTTCTTCAAATACACTTAAATCCGATGGATAGGAGAATTTTGCAGTTTCTGGTTTACCTCCGTTTACTATTTTAAGAAACGAGAGTAAATTTTGAATTGAGTTGCTTAATAGTCTAACTCGGATTCCAATGACGGCGGGATCCCAATTAACATTATATCTTTTAACCTGAAAATGGTATCTTCTATTCGGAACTCCTTCTTGGCAAATATCTTCCCGTATAAAAAACGAAGAACCAAATTCATTTCCACCCATCGGAATAAATTCATCAGAAGGTGGGGACACTCCGAATTCTTTTTCTTGCCCTATGGCCAGATGGAATCCCACAGGTTCGATTCTTAATCCATGTTTTAAGCTGTTATATTCGGCAATCAATTTTTCATCTACGAATTCTGTAGCTAGATTTTTCCATAATTTTCCAAATCTAACCTTAATTTCCTGTTCTTTCTCCTTATCTTCAAGTTCAAAAGAATTAAATGAATTAGATAAGTACTCCCAAGAGAACTGGTGCGGCCCTTTTTTTGTCATTATATCCTGCCCATTGTTAATATCTATAACCATTTTCCGCAAACTGTTGGCTGAATATTTTTGTAGCCCGCCTACAACACATTCTGAAGCTTGCAAAGTTGCACAGATAAGTGAGAAGAATGTTTCCATCCCGTGAAAATAGGCTAATCGAATCGAAAGAGCTGCAAGATTCTTTTCCTTCCCTTCGAGTTGTTTAACGTTATGTAATGCTACATTATCGAAATATTCTGGCCTCATTGATTCAATGAAATCAATGTTTTGTTGTACTAAATCCCAATCCCAAATACAGTATGGTTTATCATAAACTAAAAATTTATTATATTGCAATTGACCCCCTTCCTTTGTTGCCTTATTTTTTACAACTTCGTTATTGTACAGCCCCATCCGTGCCACTTAAGCACGACCGCCATTGACTTAAACTATACTATTATTACCGATATGTCATAGTCATATAAGAGCTTTTCGATTTTTTATTTTTGATCAGTCCCTCCAAAAAGTTTGTTATAGAGCGATGTGTACCATGTTTTGTGTGTTTTTGCCTTTTCTTCGGCTATCACCGGAACCGTATCTGTCTTCTCGTAACCCTTCTGCCCGGATATATACATCTCCACCACTGCCCATCCATGCGGAGTTAAGGTTATAATTTCAATATCCAGCTCTTTGCAGGTTTCCCGGATAATTTCTTCCGCCACCTCTGCCACATCCACGAGCAATTCCTCCCCGCGATATTTCGGCGA
>JAUXIJ010000085.1 GCA_030621085.1 Candidatus Cloacimonadota bacterium
AAAGTATGAGAAAATTCGCAGAATTGGTACTGAAATATCGTGTTCCGATAATAATTGGAACTATTATCATTACGATATTTATGGCATTGCAATTAGGAAAACTGGAAATTAACAGTGACATCTTGGAATATTTACCGCAGGATGATCCAAGTGTAGTATTATTTAATGAAGTCGGAGATAAGTTTGGTGGTAATTCTCTGGCAATGATCGCTTTGGAAACGGATGATGTTTTCAATCCAAACACCTTAAACAGGGTAAACACAATAACACAGAAATTTAAAGAAATGTCTGAAATATCTTATGTGACCAGCCTTACGGATGTTATAGATATTAAGAAGATGGAAGATGGTCTGGAAGTTGGAAAATTGTTCGATGAGCGATATATCCCATCTGAAAAAAATGAATTGGAAGAAATCAAGGACTACACATTATCCAAAGAAATGTATCGTGGAAATATTGTTTCGGATGACGGAACTATCGCAGTAGTTATTGCCCGATTAAATGAAGATGCTGACAGGCTTGTTGTTGGACGAGAAATGAAAGAATTTGTCCTATCTACAACAGGAAATGAAAAACTATATTTTGCCGGTATTCCTTTCCAGATGATTTATCTGACAGATGTTATTAATTCCGATGTTGTCAAATTGCTTCCTGTAGTTTTTCTTTTGCTGATCATAACTTTGGCAATAAGTTTTCGCAGCAAGCGAGGAGTGATATTACCACTCGTAACTGTGATCATCAGTACAACCTGGGGCTTGGGATTAATGTCTTTGTTTGGGATCAAACTCACAATCGCTTCTGACGGAATACCTATCTTGCTGATCGCTATCGGCAGTGCTTACGGAATTCACCTGGTAAACAAATATATGGAAGATATTCGTAAAGGTGATAATAAAATCGAAGCTATTAAAGACACGATCAGCGAAGTTGGTGTGCCAATTTTCCTGGCGGGCTTAACCACATCTATCGGTTTTTTAGCATTTCTCGTTTCTAATCTGACAATTATCAAAGAGTTTGGAATTTTCACGGCAATTGGAGTTATGTTCGCTTATATCGTTGCCATCACTTTTCTGCCTGCTCTTCTGTCATTTATGCCTGCTCCCAAAAACAAAGCAAAGAAAGAATCTCTTAAGCCGAATTTAATGAATCGGTTTATGACCGTATTAAGCAGATTAATTCTAAAAAGAAGAATTGCTATTCTGATTATTGGTTTTTTTATTGTTGCAATCGGAATCTTCTCGCTCTTTAAAATTGACAGAGAAGTAAATATGGTGGATTATTTTAAGAAGGATAGTGAGATTCGTCAGGCAGAAGATATGATGGAATCAAAACTCGGAGGCTCTATTCCTATCCAGATTTTAGTGAAAGGCGATTTGCAGGAACCAGCAGTCTTAAAAGAGATGATCAAATTGGAAAAATATCTGAAGAATTTACCGGATGTGCACAGTCCGCAATCGATTGCCGATCTAATCTGTGAAATGAACGATGTGATGAATGACAGTTATTGCATTCCCGAAACCCGCGAAGGAGTGGCAAATCTCTGGTTCTTTTTAGAGGGAAATGAAATTCTTCCACAATTGATCAGTTCGCAAAATAATGAAGGTTTAATTCAGGCAAAACTGGGGACTGTTAATACAAAAAAAGTTAATCTTATAACTGGCAAAATAGATCGATTTATTTCTGAAAATATAAATTCTGATATTTTAATGATCGACTTAACGGAAGCAAATTCCAATCTAAAAGAAATAAGTCAGGAAAGAATGGAAAATATTTCAAATATGATTTTCTATGATGCTGCTTCTTATGGTTTTGAAATAAAAGACAGAAATGCTTTAGAAGAAATCCTGTATAAATATCTAACTCAAGAGAATCAGGAGATCCCAACTTCCAACCTGACAACAAAATTGGTAGATTATATGAATGATGAGGATAGCGATCTACTGATAGAATCTTCATCTTTGCAGAAAAAAGTGATAAAATCACTCATTAGATATGTTGAGAAAAATGAGGATTATTCTGAAAAGGGAATTGTTTCTCACTTAAAGAAAGTTGTTCCTTATTCATATTATGAAGATGATCCCGAAATGCTGTATTATGCGGCGATGTCGATTATATCTATCATCGAAAATGAGATGAAATGGAATAAAGTGAATAATTTGATGAAGGAAATAACACCGCTATTTTCAAAAGATATTCAGCAAAATTCTGATTTTCAAAAGAACCTGATTGGAGATGTCTGGGAAATTAATGATACTCAAATTTTCATTTCCAAAGCGAAATTTGAAAACTTAAATAAAGATGATCAATTCTCACCGATTTCTCTCAATTTACAGCAAACAGGGATGCCGATAATTTATAAAGACATCGACAAAAACATTGTTTCCAGCCAGACATACAGTCTTATTTTTGCAATCGGTCTTGTCTTGATTTTGCTGGCAATTCAATTCAAATCATTTATCGGTGGTTTGATTTCCATTTTGCCGATAATACTGACTGTTCTTTTCAATTTTGCGATTATGTGGATTTTTAAAATTCCATTAGATGCAGCCACCGTGATGATCGGAAGCGTTGCTGTGGGAATCGGGATAGATTATACGATTCACTTTAACAATCGGTTTCATTTTGAAATCGGCAATAAAAACAGCGTGGAAAATGCTCTTGAAACCACACTACAAACAACAGGAAGAGCTATCATAATTAATGCTTTTTCCGTAATGCTCGGTTTCCTCACATTATTGTTGGGAAGCATAGTTCCAATGCAAAGATTTGGCTGGCTGATCGCTCTAACAATGCTGATCAGTGCTTCAGCTTCGATCACATTCCTACCTTCACTTCTTTTGATTACACACGCTTCCTTCATTGGAGACTTGAAACATATGGCGTTGAGACGAGCAATAAATATCAAAGCAAACATAAAACAGAAAGTGAATAATTTCAAAGAAAAAAAATGAGGAAATAATTATGGAATGGAAAAATAAATTAATGAAGTACTTTAAAAAGAAAAAAGTTGGTTTGGTTCTTGGTTGCGGCGGAGCAAAAGGGCTATCTCATATCGGGGTGATAAAATTTTTGGAAGAAATGGATGTAAAAATTGATTTTATTACCGGCTCAAGTATTGGAGCTTTGATTGGGGGTGCTTACGCCAGCGGATTAAGTATCAAAGAAATTGAGGATATTGCTTTGGAAACCGATCTAACATCCACAGCAAAGCTTTTTTCACCCGGATTTGGAAAATCCGGTTTGGTTACTGGAACAAAAGTTCAAGAATTCTTATCCTCAAAATTTAGTAACAAAAATATAGAAGATCTGAAAATTCCTTTTACAGCAGTTGCAACCGATATAATTACAGGACAGGAAATCCATTTTAGTAAAGGTGATTTAGTAGAAGCAATTCGTGCCAGCATCTCAATTCCAATTGTCTTTCAACCGGTAATCTGGAATAATATTGTTCTAGTTGATGGTGGACTGGTCAATCCTGTCCCAATTAATGTAGCTCGTAAAATGGGAGCAGATTACATTATTGCAGTTAATATTCTGTCATCAAAAAACATGCCGGACATTAAACATGATAAAAAGAGACCCAATAAAATAGATTTGGATAAACCTCTCGAAATCATTCCTGCTCTACAAAGAAAACTCGAGGACTTGATAATAGACCATAAATGGATTAGGAATTTCATTAAGCACAGGGAGAAAGAAGATTTACCTGGAATGAAAAAAATATTTAATCAATCGATTAAGATAGCTCAAGAAAAAATGATAACACAATCTATCGAATTAAATAAACCTGATATTTTGATCGAACCGGAAGTTGATAGCGTAAATATGTTCGAATTTTATAAAGCAGAAGAAATAATCGAAAAAGGATATAAAGCTGCCGAAAAAGTCTTAAAAGAAAAATAAAAGAAACGGTCCGGCTTCATCTCGATAAATCGAGACTATGCCGAGACAGGGAGGAACAAAAAATGAAAAAAATGGCAATAACCATTACAATGCTTCTGATTTTTGGAAGTATTTATGCTCAAATACCAACAGCAGAAGACATTCTGATAAATGCAGATGCAGTCGTGAATGCACCGCAAGATCAGGAAATATCGCTGAAAATGACTTTGACGGATAAAGGCGGAAATGAGAAAGTAAGAGAGATGAGGATGTATCAGAAAGGTGATGAAATGCGTTTAGTTCGCTTTCTCTCACCGGCAGACCAGAAAGGTGTGAGTTTTTTATCACTTCCCGATGATGTTCAATATCTATATCTTCCAGCATTTCATAAAGTAAGAAGAATTGCATCTCACATTAAAAATGATAATTTCGCCGGCACGGATTTCAGTTATGATGATATGAGTGCCAGCAAATATGCAGAAGAATATGATGCCACTCTCTTGGAAAAAACAGATGATCTGTATATACTTGAACTCATTCCAAAACAGGGCGTGGAAAAGAGTTACAGCAAATTAAAAATGTGGGTAAGACAGGATAATTTCTATCCTGTAAAAGTAGAATTTTATGATAATAACTCCATCCTTTGGAAACTATTTGAAAGCCGAAACATTAAAAAACACGGTGAATATTGGGTTGCATCAGAAGCAGAAATGACAGATTTAAAAAAGGAGCACAGCACCAAAATGATCACTGAAAAGATAGAATTGAATAAAGGTCTTGCAGATGATATATTCACTAAAAGAAATCTGAAAAGAGTTAAATAGATTGGGATAAAACTTCCGAAGTTTCAAAAACTTCGGAAGTTGGATTCTTGTTCCCAAAGCCCTCTTTGGGAACATAATAAGGTGAAACAGGGTTTCACAACAAATTGCGTTCCCAAGCAGGGGCTTGGGAACGAGAGGAAAAAAAGGAATTTATTATGAAAAAAATAATTCTATTTATCGGCATATTACTTGCAATATTCAGCAATTCTTATGCTCAAGCAGATTTCAGTATCAATGGTTATATGAAAACAGATAATCGAATGCTCACTGATAATAACTCTTTTACCTGGAACGAAAATCAACTGGAACTCAAATTTGAAGGTTCGTATTCCGGCAATTATCATCTATACAGTGAAGTTCGTTTAAGAGGATTCGGATTTCCTGAAATATCTCAAACAGCGGATTTGCAAGGGAAAGATAAAATCTATAAATGGAAATTAGAATTTCGGGAAGCATATCTCGATCTATACCAGTTTGGCTTACAGGATTTGGATGTCAGGATCGGACGACAGATAATTACCTGGGGAACTGCTGATAAATTGAATCCGACCAGCAATATCTGTCCTGAAGATTTGGAAGATGTCTTCAATTTTGGTAAACAAGCGGGCGTGAATTCTGTTCTGGCAACTTATTACTGGAAAGATTTTACTTTTTCCGGAGTATATGTGCCTACCTTTACTCCGGCAGTTTTACCTTCAGGTATTTATGCTTCCGCTCTATCCGCACCAATGGAATTTCCTGAAGGAATGACGCTCAATAATTCTACAGATAAAATTATCTTACCGGAACAAAAATTTACGGAATCATCGCAGGCTGCCTTTAAACTTGGCACTAATTTATTCGATTATGATCTATCGGTAAGTTATTATTATGGCAGAGACGATTTACCTTTGCTTAACAAAGTAATTATTACTCCTGTCGATACATTGGGAAATGTAGATGTGGCAGCAGAGATGATCTATCCAAAAATGCAGGTTATCGGTGCCGATTTTGCCGGAAGCCTTCTCGATGTAGGAATTTGGGGAGAAGCCGCTCTCACGATTCCTGAAAAAATAATGCTATCTACCGATTTAACAGCTTTAGGTATGGGAATTCAGGAATCCATTGCTCTCGATAACGAGCCTTACATTAAATATGTTTTCGGTTGTGATTATACTTTCACAAATGGAATTTATCTGAATACTCAATATCTGCACGGTTTTGTTCACGAAAGGGGTAATGATGATCTTAATGATTATCTCACTTTCCGCTTTGAGAAGAAATTCTTTAATGATGAATTGAAAATAGTTCCGATTGGAGGAGCAGTTTCCGTAACCGATTGGGATGATTACGAAAACAATTATGGTCTCGTTATCAATCCCGAATTATCTTTTCTCCCGTACGATAATATTGAAATGATTTTAGGAGCGTTTATTCTCGATGGAAAAGGAAGTAATATGTTCAGCAGTTTGAAGGATAACGATGAAGTCTATTTCAAAGCAAAAGTGAGTTTTTAAAAAGTGAAATGAAATTTTCAGAGATTATATTCCTGATAATAGGCTCTCTTTTTTTTCTATTTGGCGTTGCCATAACCATCTATCCAAAAGAAATCGGTAAATGGTTAAAAACTCATTCTATTCAGATGAATGAATCAATATATTTTGCTGGTTATATTATAGGTTTCATTGGTTTGGTAATATTGCTTATAATATTATTAGGATAGTTCGATTATGTGGCTGAAATTTATTTTACTCGCAATTTTTGGAATTGCAATGGCTCATTTGGAAGGAGTCGTTGTTGTCTATTTGCGTAAAGCTCTCGATTTTAATGAAAATGGTTCGAATATAAATTTTCTGCAGAAATTTCCCCCAAAGTATCTTCTTATTGAAAGAACAAGGGAAGCAGCTACGATCATTATACTCGTTTTATTAGCTTTTCTTGTTGGAAATAATCTGTTTGATATGATCATCGTATTCCTCTGGACATTTGCTTTTTGGGATTTATTTTATTATGTTTCTCTTTATGTTCTAATAAAATGGCCGAATAATCTTAAAACAATAGATGTTCTTTTTCTTATTCCCAAACCCTGGATCGCCCCAGTTTGGTTTCCGATAAGCATTTCAATATTTACGATTTTAGTAATAATTATTTATCTAATTAAAGAATGTTTTTGTTAATAATTCATAAAAAAAATAATTGAAAGTTAAAGGAAAATGAATCATTCAATAATTTATCTTCTTCCTGATGGTGAAGAAATTGACATTTCAAAGATTAAGAGCATTGGTACTTTGAAAAGTGTAAGATCAAAAGATTTTGCGAGTTTAGGATATTGGTATTTTACTATTTTTTTCAAAGACGAAACCTCAAAAGAGATACAAGAAGGTTATTTTTATAGTGACTGGAGCAAAGTAAAAATTGAATTACAAATGATAAGAGATGAAATAATTCAACTTTTTAATAATTTTAAATCTGTTTAATTTTTCATATTTATCTTTCTCGATTCGTCGTTTCTCTTACGAGTCGAAAAACTAAAAAGAGGATTATATAATGTGTAAGGAAAATGAAACTGATCGGGTGCTGGAATTATTGAAAAAATATGGCTATCATTCCCAATCATACAATATTCTGCGCAGCGACAAATCATACTTTTATTCGTCTTCCGGGATTGAGGGAGTGATCGCTTATGTTGTAAAAGCAAATGTTGCGATGGCAGCCGGTGACCCTGTCTGTGATCCTTCAAATATTCACTCGTTTGTTACTGAATTCAGAATGTTCTGTAAAGAACGGAAATTGCTGTGTTGTTTTCAATCTATCACAGAACGTTGTAAAACCATTCTTGAAGAGATGGGCTTCGGAATGATAAAAATAGGAGAAGAGCCAATCTTTGATTTAACACAATTTTCGTTGTCAGGAAGCAAGTTCAGAGGTTTGCGAAAGAACATAAACCAAGCAAAAAAGCGAGGTTTGTCAATTGTGGAATATCACCCTCTTTTGGAGAGACGACCGGAATGGGAAGATGATATGGAAGAACTTTCCGCTATCTGGAAAAAATTTAAAGGCTCGGGAGAATTCGCTTTCCTGATTGGAGAACCTGCCCTTGATGATCCTAAAGACAGGAAATATTTTCTGGTACTCCTCGATAACAAAGTTGAAGCTTTTGTAGTTTGCACTCCCGTTTATACAAGAAACGGAATTTATTTCGATGTGATGCGCCGCCAAGAAAAGACTCTGAATGGATTACCACAGTTATTGTTTACAGAATCCTTTCGTATCTTAAAAGAACAAGGTTACACGATGGCAACTCTTGGCACAGCTCCTTTATCATACGAGCATGTTGATGATCCTGATCAAAGCCGGATCATAAAACTTGCCTTAAAGTTAGCGTTTAACCGTCTTGGACATTTTCATAGATTTAAACCACTTTATAAATTTAAGAAACAATTCGGACCAACCTCATGGGAAAGTCGTTATCTGGCATTTTCTCCGGCACGATTCAATCCGGTTATCTTGTATGCTCTCTTAAAAGTTTATGATCCGACCGGTGTAACCAAAAAACTTCTAAATCAGTTAAATTTTGCCTGGAAAGATATCAATAAAATAAAAGACGGGACTATTGGTTTTATTGGTTCTACTTCCGGAAGTGTAATTAAGGGGATCAAAGGAACGAGTCATAAAGCAGTTACGACTACTAAAAAGACTTTACAAAAAATCCCTATTATACAAAGTAAAAAATATCAAACTAAAAAGGAGGAATAATTATGTTTGATCTATTAAAAAAAACAATGTTAACTGGAATTGGCATCGCTTCGATGACCAAAGACAAAATCGAAGAGTTAGGAAAGAAAATTTCGGCAGAAAGTAAGCTTACTGAAGAAGAAGGGAAGAAAATGGTTAATGATCTGTTAAAGCAATCTGAAAAAGCAAGAGAGGATTTGGAAGCTCAAATTCAGAAACTTGTGAAAAAATCTTTGGAAAAATTAGATATTCCAATTCGTGAAGACCTTAACAGATTAGAAAAAAGGATCAAAAAGCTGGAAAATTTGAGAGCAAAAACAGGGAAAGAATGATACGAAAAATCGGATTGATTGGACGCACCTACCGTCATATAAACCGTTATCGGGAAATCATAGCCGTGCTTTTTAAGCACGGTTTTGGTGATTTGATCACCAATTCTCAAATCGAAAAATATCTTGATTTCGGTAAGAAGTTCATTCCCAATAAAAAAATTGAAAAAGCAACTTCTTTATCACGGTGGGAACGAATCCGAATGGTTCTGGAGGAACTGGGACCGACTTTTATCAAATTCGGTCAAATTATGAGCAATCGTCCGGATATTTTACCGGAACCTTTGCTGATTGAACTTGAAAAACTCCAGGATTCAGTTCCACCAATGCCGAATGAAGAAGCAGAAAAAATGATTGAGCAGGAGTTGGGTAAACCGATTTCAGAACTTTTCAAAAATTTCGATACAAATCCGATTGTTTCTGCTTCCATAGCGCAAGTTTATCGAGCCGAATTATTCAGCGGAGAAAAAGTTGCGGTTAAAGTGCAGCGCACCGGAATTCAAAAAATTATCGAAACAGACCTGGAAATAATGTTTCACCTTTCCCTTTTAATGGAAAAACACATCACTGAAATGGAAATATTGAATCCGGTTGAAACAGTAAAAGAATTTGAACGCTCTATCCGTAAAGAAATTGATTTCAATATTGAAGCTTCGCACATCGAGCGGTTCGCAAGGAATTTTCAAACTGATTTATCGATTTATATCCCTGAAGTTTATAAAGATTATTCCACGAAAAAAATCCTGACAATGGAATTTATCGAGGGCATCAAAGTATCAAACCTGAAAGCTTTAAAAGAAACGGAAATTGACGCTTTGCTTGTCGCAGA
>JAUXIJ010000023.1 GCA_030621085.1 Candidatus Cloacimonadota bacterium
CATCCACCACGACCAATAAAAACATGGTTTATGGAAAATCTTATATTGTAGTGTTCGATGAAGACATCGAAGAGTTTTACTGGACGGATGACATTGAAGAAGCTGAGCAGCAAGAAAGAGTGGAATCGGAATATTTCAGCTATAATGATTTACCAAGCTATGAAGCGATCGATATAATGGATATTCCACAAAATGTACTGGAAATAGGTGTTTTTGAAGATGATCTTTGCGTGGGAGCAGTTGTAGTGCAAGATACATGTGAGCAGATACTGGTTTATTCCGGCAATGTACTTCGTGATCCGATTCCTTTCAGCTTCGAGATCGTTACAAACAACCGGGGAGTAGGAACTCCGATAACCAGCTACCAGGTCCTTAACAAAGAAACAGGTTTGTTTGAAGAAAGAAGCCTGATTTCCGGTCAACAGAAAAGTTCGGTAGTTATGTTTACAGATACGGATAAACCGCAAAATGATACACCTGTAATTGATAATGTTGTATTACATGGCAATTATCCTAATCCATTTAATCCGGAAACGAAAATATCTTTCTCTTTGACGCAAGATCAAGAGATCGAGATTACTGTTTACAACCTGAAAGGACAGAAGGTAAGAACTCTTTATACTGGTATTATCCCATCTGGTGAACAATCTGTAGTCTGGAATGGTAAGGATGATGATGGTAAATCTGTCGGATCAGGTTTATATTTCTACAAACTCAAAACCAAGGATAAGGAACTGACTAAGAAAATGCTACTTCTGAAATAAAAGCAATACCCCCTCTTTTTCTCCCCCTATTTAGGGGGAGTTAGTGGGGGTTGGGAGTGAGTTCGAGGTAAATATGAAAATAACACTAATATTCTTTTGTTCGTTTTGTTTGTTTTGTTCATTGCTAAATGCCATTACCTACCACATCAAGCAAGACGGTACCGGCAACTTCGTCACTATCCAGGAGGGTATCGATGCCTGCGTTGATAGCGATACGGTCCTGGTTTATCCCGGCACATATTTTGAGAACCTGGTGATCGAAGAAAAATACCTGACAATAGGTAGTCTTTACCTTACAACCGGAGATGAATCTTACATTTCTCAAACTATTATCGACGGTTTCGAGAACGACAGTGTTATCCGCATTGAATCAGTTCCAGATTGGTTTCAAGTTTATATCTCAGGTTTTTTAATTCAAAATGGTATAGGTTACATGTATATTCCGAATAGACCTGATAAGAGAATGGGAGGAGGTTTCTTTCTTAATTACGCTGATGCTACGATTAAGAAGTGTTTCATTCAAAATAACAAGGCAGCTTATGGAGGTGGTATATATTTACATTATTATTCAAATTTAATATTAATTGGAAACACGATCCGATTCAATAATGCTTATAACAAAGGTGGTGGAATACGTATAACTTATTTTAATCATGTAAATTTTGATTCTCAATATCTAAATAATATTTACTTAAATAATGGGGGTGTTGGTTCTGACATTCAATTAAGTCATTGGAGTGGTTTCCATGAGATAATCGTTGATACATTTACGGTTGCTGATCCTGCAGAGGGTTATTATTACATATATCCTTCTTCTAACGGTGCCGGTTATCCCCAACCAGATCTCTTTACTGTTGATATTCAGCATGCGAAGATTGAGCAAGTAGAATGTGACCTTTATATTTCTCCTGATGGTGATAATAATAATAGTGGAATTACACAAACTGAACCGCTTCAATCCATAGCTTATGCACTTGCTAAAATAAGATCAGATAGCTTAGCTCATAAAACTATTTATATTGCAGATGGGATCTATTCATCATCTCTTAATAATCAATATTTTCCACTGCATATCAAAAGCTATGTTGATATAGTTGGAGAATCAAGGGTTAATACTATCCTTGATGCTGAGTCCGAAGGAGGACACTTCTATGCTTATGATCCTCAAAATGATTATAGTGTAATAAATCTATCATCAATTAATTCATGCATCCAAAATAATTTTATAATTGGTGAAAATACAGGAGTATTGATTGATAATGTTAGAATATCTAATAATAATTTAGGTGAGTTGGGATATTCAGCAATACATATAAATTTTAGTGATATTATATTAAATAATCTTCTTTTTGAAGATAATTTATATGTAGGAAGCATTTACTATTATTCACCGAAATACGGAACAGAATTAAATATTTCGAATAGTATCTTTAGAAATAATGAACCATCCTATTTTGCTTGTAAACAAATATATTGTCATCGGGCAACATCATTATCAGATTCATTAATAGTTAATGTGATAAATACTCAAATTACAGATAATCTTGATAATATGTATGAATGGTCTCCAGCAGTTTCAGCAATTCTAATAGAATGGGCAACTAAAGTTAATATTGTAAATTGCACTATTGGTAACAATGAGACTATAGAAGTTGGAGCAGCAGTATTATTACATGATGATTCAGAAGCCAATATTGTAAACTCCATTCTATATGGAGATATACCACATGAAATTTGTCTTGATGGCAGATGGGGTTCTAACACCCTGAATACAAAGAATTCTCTTATTGATGGTGGAGTAGATAATTTCTTATTACTTAATAACAACTTCATTAACTGGGATGAGGATACTATGCTGAATGAAAATCCGTTGTGGCTGGGACAGGGAGCAGATTGGCCTTATGCTTTGTCAGCTAATTCTCCCTGCATCGATACAGGAACGTTGGAATTGCCTTATGGTGTTGTGCTTCCAGCCTACGATCTGGCGGGTAATCCGAGGGTTTGTGGTAGCGGCATAGATATGGGAGCTTATGAATTCCCCGGCAATGCAGCGCCCATTAACCTGGAGATTGATAATGCAACACTTTTCTGGCAAATGCCAGCTGGCTTTAATGCAACCGGTTACAACGTCTATCTGGATGATGAATTTCAATCAACAGTTAGCGCATTTCTCAATGAATACACATTTAATGATTTGATAATTGGAAATTACTATACAGCAGGTGTTTCAGCTTTGTATGGCACAGAAGAAACAGCTATCATTCCACTTGAATTTATCTATGATCCAGTTGGCACGGAGGAAGAAATTCCCATCTCACAAATTAAGATTACCAACTACCCCAATCCCTTCAATCCTGAAACAAAGATAGTGTTTGATCTGCCGGAAGAAGGAAATGTAAAAATTGAAATATACAATATAAAAGGACAGAAAGTCAAAACCTTAATGGATGCCTATTCCTGCAAAGGGTGTTTTGAAATTATCTGGCGAGGGAAAGATGAGAATAATAAGCAAGTTGCCAGCGGGGAATATATAACCAAACTTAAATTGAATGGTGAAGAAGTTGTAGCGAGGAAAATGATATTGTTAAAGTGATTCATTAATTCTATTTCGTTATGAAAGAAAAATTTCGAAACAAGCAGGAATCGCATGTCAGAAAACATTTGTTGTTGAAGTAATTTAAAATTGAAATTGACATAAATCATTAGTTAAATGAAATTAGTCGTGAGAATAATTGGGAGGAATAAATGAGGAAAATTTATATTCTTACTCTAATGTTAATGATGTGTGTAATGATAAATGCAGATATCATTGAGAATGCTTTTACACCAGGACTGCTTACACCTTCCTTTCTTAATACCAATAATATTACAATAAACCATTCTGTTTCTTTTATGAGTGGAATTTCATCGAATAAACAGAGCTACTACCAGTCTGTTTATACAAATCATTTGAATTATCAGTTCAGTCCTAAACTGAATTTGAAACTGGATCTGAACTTTGTGAATTTTGGAACCGCCACTTATAAAAGCGGAATTGAATTTGAGGGTAACAACGATAACACCAGTAAAATACTTCCTAGTTTTCAGTTAAATTATGCACCTTCGGAAAATACCAGCTTCACAATAGAATTCAAGCAATACACTGCTCCAAGAATATATGACAGATTCTGGAGATAAAAGTTAATTTTACAGGAATAAAAAACCCTCCCGAGTGAATGGGAGGGTTTTTATTATTCTTAGGATTAGTTCGCTATATCGTGGCTTTCAGGATTTTCTTCTTCCGGGAACTTGAATCCCTTTTCATTAAATAAGATCATACAGGCATCCACAACGTCCGGATCATAAAGAATACCGCGATTTTTCTTAATTTCATCCAGAGCTACATCAATACCAAGAGAGGGGCGGTAAGGGCGATGAGAAGACATAGCTTCTATAACATCTGCCACACTGAGAATTCGGGCATTCAAGCTGATCTCATCTCCTTTCAAACCTTGCGGATATGAAGAACCATCCAGTCGTTCCTGGTGCTGAAGCACCACTTCTGCCACAGGCCATGGAAATTCAATTGATTTTAGAATATCAAATCCGGTTTGAGGATGCATTTTTATCAGGTTGAATTCTGCGGGAGTTAGTTTACCGGGTTTGCTTAATATCTCTGCCGGGACATTGATCTTACCAATATCATGAACCAGGGCAGCTAGATTCAACCCATCCACCTGATCCTTGGAAAGTCCCATCTCACGAGCTATATCAGCAGCAAGTGTAGCAACCCGCCTTTGGTGTCCAGCAGTGTAGGGATCTCGCATTTCGACTGCTGAAACGAGTCCATTTATAGTTTCTTCCAAAAGTCTTTGCAGTTTTTTATAACTGTCCTTTAGCTCTTCTTCCGATTTTTTTAGATTGGAAATATCTATTTTTACGCCAGCATAATATGTTTTTTCATTCTCCGGAACGATCTCGACCATTCTATCTTCGATCCACATATATGAACCATCAGATTTCTTAACTCTGAACCAGAGAGTTAGAAGATCTTTTTTTCCCGATTTTTCCCACTCTTTATATTTTTGTTTTATATACTCATGGTCTTCGGGATGAATCAGGGTGGTGAATTTGTTCTTGTCTTCTATAAAATCTTTTGCAGGAAATCCCAATAGATCGATGATATTTTCAGACATGAATTCCTGCTTACCACCAGTTTCATACAAAATGATGTTCGGTACATATTTAAATAGTGTTGCTAGGCGAAGTTGAGTTTTCAGAAGTTTTTCTTCAGCTTGTTTTCTTTGTGTAATATCTTCTGTAAGGATGACCACTTTGTCGACCCTGCTGTCTCTATCCTGAATGGCATAGAAGTAATGAGATATCCATTTCGTCTTGTTATTACTTGTAACTTTAAGCTCAGGAATATAATATTCTCCACCTTCTTTGTAAACTTTTTTCACATATAGAAGATGTTCACCAAGATATTGGTCTCTTTTATCAAAATTCAAAAATATTTTTTTCTGTTGTTCAGATTCAATTCGCTTTTTAGTTTTACTCCAGATTTTTTTCCATGCTTTATTAGCAATAAGAAGCATGCCGTTCTTATTTCTTACCGAAATTCCAAGAGGTGAATTATCGATAACTGTCCTGTTTAATTGTTCACTGGTCAGTAATGCTTCCTCAGCACGTTTTCTATGAACAGCAATTGCCACCTGGTCTGAAACAAACTCCAGTACTTTCAAGTCTTTTTTCTCGAAAGCTTTTTCATTCTCGTAACTTTGAACAGCCATTGCACCTATAACTTCATTGTTAATCTTCAGAGGTGCTCCCAACCATAGTTTGCTCTTCCATTTATAATTTGCAATTACCCCATCCTTCATAAGTTCGTCACGTTTCTTTTTATCCAGAAATAGTGATTTTCCTGTGCGAATTACATAGGCAGTTAGACCTTGTCGAAGTTCTTGCTGAGGTGGAGTTTTTTTATTATATTGATCAACATAATAAGGTGAGGATATTAAATTCGAGCTTTTATCGTAAAGTGCAATGTAGAAATTGTTAGTTCGAATGATTTTAGCAAGTTCATGATGAATGGTTTTAAAGAATTCCTGTAGGTCTTTGGTTGAATTAACAGCATTTCCAATATTAAAAAGTACATTATGTGTTAGTTCAGAGATTTTTCTTTCTGAAATATCGGTTATCATGCCGTCCTGATAGATCCATTCTTCTTTTTCATTTTTGACAGTTTTAATACTCAGAGAGCACCAGAATACAGTCTTGTTTTTTTTTAAAAGTTCAACTTCAAAATCATGAATCTCGCCTTTAGAACGAAGTTCTTCCATAAGCCTTATACGGTCTTTTGGTTGGGAATAGAGTTTGGTTGTAGAAACGGTTCTAAATTCTTTCTCAGATTCATATCCAAACATTTTGAACATAGTCGGATTGACAGCAAGAAGTTTTCCTTGTGGAGTTGCTCGGAAAATACTCACAGGAATATTAGCTTGCAGGTCTTTGTATCTTTTTTCGCTTTCACGATGGGCTTTTTCTGCTAGGTTTCTCTCTTCGATTTCGTGCTGTAATTTCTGATAAGTCTGTGCATTTTTTATGGCTGTAGCGGCATAATTTGCAAATGTATCTGCCAGAGCCAGATCTTCTTTAGTAAAATATGGTCCTATCCTGTTCAAGCAAATCGCTCCTAAGACTTTTCCCTCAGCCACAAAAGGCGCTGCAATTATCCTTTCATTTTTTTCTTCGCTTGTTCCTGGAATTTGATAACCATTCTTATTTTGTACAGCATCATTGAACATGAAGCTTTCTTTTGCTTTTACAGCTTTTCCCGTAAAACTGGTTTCAATATCGAGGGGAGTAGACATGATCTCTTTTTCATAAACCGGGTCTATTACAATTTGCGGGAGTAATGTTTTGCCATCTTCTGCTATTAAGTATATAGTGCAACCATATGAGTTAAGTAGATCCATTACTTCTGTTGCGATCCGGTGTAGAACTTCGATAACATCCAAACTGGAATTTATGTATCGAGCTGTTTTTAAAAGCAATTCCTGTTGTAATGTTTTACGTTGAAGAGCATCTTCCACATGAATTTTATCATCTATCTGTTTTTGCAGAAGTTCGTTGGCTTTTATCAGTTCTTCTGTTCGCTGGTTTATCTTTTCTTTAATTTCGTCGTGTGCTTTTTCCAGCTTTTTTTGAGTTTTTTTTTTTGATGTTAAATCTCTAATTGTTGCCTGGATTACATCCTTATTATTTAAGCTGAAAGCAGTTAGCTATATTTCAGCCGTAAACAAATCCCCGTTCTTTTTCTTCAGAACCCACTCAAATTTATTGTATCCGTCTGTATAGGCTTTTTCAAGATGCCGGCTTGCAGCCAATTGGGAACTTTCTCCATTCGGCTGCTTCAAGGGTGAAACATCTGAGATCGTCTGGTTAAGTAATTCTTTTTTATCCGGAACTTTAAAGAGTTTCATAGTAGCGTCATTATATTCAAAAATACCTTTATGATTTAACATTATTATGGCATCGATAGAAGATTCAAACAGTCTCTTGTAACGCTCTTCACTATTATGAAGTGCAACTTCGGATTCTTTTCTGTCAGTAATGTTTCGAAGTGAACCAATTATTTTTATTGTTCCGTTTTTATCATTTCTTACTAATTTTGCATTGGCAGAGCATAACATTATACTGCCATCTTTGTCTTTAAGTTTTAAATAATAATCTGTTACAACACCTTCTTTGCTGATTTTGGAAAGAAATGCGTCTTTTTCATTACAGTCGAAGAAAATATTGTTAATGGATTTACCAATGAGTTCTTCACGAGTATAACTACTTACCTCCTCCATAGAAGGACTTATTTCATGCAAGATTCCATCGAAATCGATCTCGCAATAAATATCCTGGATGTTTTCAAATATCCTTTTATAATTATCTTTAGCTTCTTTCAACTGTTGTTGTTTCTTTTTTTGAACGGTAATATCATTGAATATACCAAATGCACCTTTATAAAGACCTTGAGTAAATTTCGGGCTGGCATTAACGCTTATTATTCTTTTAACGCCGTTTTTTCGAGTTACTTCAATTTCATACCTGGAAGATATATTGTTTTTTCTTTGGCTTGTTTGAGAAAGTATCTTATCAAATTCCATATCAGAAACAAAATCATTAAGGTTCTTTCCCTTAAGTTCACTAACCGGGCAACCAAAAATATCTGCAGATGCATTATTGCTGAAAGTGATATTTTCATCTTCATCTACAACGCAGATGCCTTCTTTAGTTGTTTCCACCAGAGTTCGGAATTTATTTTCGCTTTCTTTAAGCATTCTGTCCATTTTGTGTTTATATAATGCCATTTCAATAGTAGCTATCAGTTCGCGTTCTCTGAATGGTTTCAATAAATAACCGAATGGTTCTGTTAGTTTAGCTTGTTTAATAAAATCACTATCGGAATATGCAGTAATATAAATAACAGGAATATCTAAATTGGATATTTCCTTTGCAACCTCTATACCGTTTAATTGAGTCCGCAGCATAATATCCATGAGTATTAGATCTGGTTGGTTTTTTTTTACATATTGGATGGTTTCTTCACCTGTCGAAATGATCTTAGGAACTATGTAACCGTAATCTTTCAGTATCTTCTGGATATCTTCTGCCACAATTGCTTCATCTTCAACAATCAGAATGCATTCTTTTTCTGACATTTCCTAACCCTTAAATATTTTTATTAAAAAAAATAAATTTGTGGAATGTTTTTCTGTCAAGCTGAATAAATTACAATTACTCTAATAAATTATATTAGATATGATTCCAGAAAGAAAAATCTTCATTTACTATCAGAAGTTTATTATCAAGTTTATCTTTGAGTTGGGTTTTACTCATATTATCTAGGGTTAGTCCATTTTCGTTGAAAATATTACTGCTTAACACAACAGTTCTGTTTTGTGATGTATTGATCTGAGACAGTATATCTTCCCCTGCCAGAAGGCCTGTTACTGTTACCGAAGGGCCAAAGAAAATATTATCTACCGAAATAGTACTGATTTTTCCGGGCAATATTTCATTGATCTCTTCTGCTATTTTGGAAATATATATGAAAGCAAGTTTACCTGTAACAAAAACAAAACTGGAATTAGTCGCTGCGATTTCTTTGATAAATGCTTCTTTGCAGGATTGCCAATTCTCCAGCATCAGCCGTATCATGCCAATACCGTTTTCCAGTTGGGGATAATCATCATATAAATTAGCTGATGGAATTTCTTCATCAGCCAGCAGGTAAATTTCATCGGAGCAGTAAGTTTTTGGAAATTTATCTGATAATTCTATGAGCTCTTTTGCCAGTTCTGGAGAAACATTCTTAAGATTGATGAGGGAATTCCTGTATTTTGTAAGTCCTACCGGAACGATACCCACAGATAGAACATTCAAACCGGGTGAAGTAAGGTTTTCTAAAGATCGAAGCAGTTCATCGCCATTATTCCAACCTGGCACAACAACTATCTGTGTATGAAGAGCTATTCCGTTTTTAGAAAGATATTTCAGCTTTTCCATGATGTTGAAATTTTGTTTATAACGCAGCATTTTCCGGTGAAGTGAAGGATTGGTAGAATGAACGGAAATATATAAGGGGCTTAATCTTTGTTCAAATATTTTTTGATAATCTCTTTCTGTAAGGTTTGTTAGAGTGATGAAATTTCCAAAGGCAAAAGAGAGCTTATAATCGTCGTCTTTTATATATAGTGTTTCCCTGAAATCCGGGCGCATCTGATCTACAAAGCAGAAGATACAATCATTTGTGCAGGTTCTGCATTTGTGGGGAACAGGCTCTATTCCCAAAGGTATATCCCAATTCTGATGAATTATTGCCTGTTTGAATTGTCCTTGTGAATTTTTATAATCGATCTCCAATATTTCTTCAGCACCAAAAAACCGAAGATCAAGAAAATCGATAATATTATGATTGTTAATGGAAATTATAGTGTCACCTGCTTGTAAACTGTGTTCAGCCGCCAGACCGTCAGGAGCCACAACTGCAATTTCTAAGGGCATATTATTCGCTGCTGATGAAAGCAGAGACTATCTTTAAAGAAGGTATTTCCTTTATTATAAGATTTATAGCAGAGGATATTGGGACTGCCAGTATCATTCCAACAGGGCCCCATACCCAGAACCAGAAGATCAAAGCGCTCAGAACAAAAAGAGGGGATAGTTTCAATCCTGTACCCATCATTTTGGGTTCTACGAAATTTCCCATTATCATCTGAGTGGAAATGAGAGCTATGGAAATTGCAATGAGCTGCCAACTGAATCCAAACTGAATAAAACAAATGAGCATGGGAAAAGCAGAAGCTACTATCGAGCCGAGATTGGGAATATAATTAAGAATAAATATCAGGAGTCCGGAAATCACAGCAAAGTCGATTCCCAGAACGGCAATGAAGAACATACTGATAAGTCCGGTAATAAGGCTAATGAAGGTTTTATTTACGATATAGGTTTTTACCGATTGTTCGATCTTTACCACCACATTCGTAGAATGCTCTGCTTCATCTTTTGTTAAAACCTTTTCAACCCGTTTGATCAACTTGGTTCGTTCCAAAACGATGAAAATCATGAAAGCAACGGTGAGAAGCAATTTTACAAGGAAGTCAATGAAAGTACCCATTGTTCCTGAGATCACTTTTGAAAGTGAAAATCTATCGGCAAGTTGAAGCCAGTTAACTTTGTTTTTCAGATAATCCATTACCTGTTCTACCGGGATTTCCAGCTGAACAATAAGCTTCTGGAACATTTCGGTGATCTGTGCTTCGTATTTCGGAAAATCGGTTACAAAAGAAGAAACGCTGGTATAAACGATAGTTCCCATCAATGTGAATGAAACCAGGATTATTATTACCATCAAAAGTATAGTAATTCCTACAGGTATTCTCTTGTTAAGCAGGAAACGGTTCAATGGTTGGAACAGGAAAGAAAGGAATACAGCAAACGTTAATGGGATGAATATAGTTTTCAGTTCTTTAAGAATAATTACAACAATTGCCAGGCTGATAATACCTATAAATATTTTTATAGAACTTAATTCTTTCATTTTTTCTCCTTATTATTGTGGAGAATTAGCTAAACTAGAATTTTTATGTCAATAACAAAAGCAGATTTATTTCAAGATCAATGTTTTATTCAACTGTATTTTTCCATTTACCTGTAATTTGTAGAAATATACTCCGCTGGGTAAAAGACTACCGTGTTTATCTCTTCCATTCCAGATTACGGTATGAATTCCTTTATCAAATATTTGGTCGGAAATCAATTCTTTAACAAGTTGACCCCTGCAATTGAAAACTTTTAGTTTAATAGATGAGTTTTCATTTAAAGAGAATTCTATCGTAGTTCCCGAATTTCTATTTATTCCGGGAATAAAAGGGTTTGGATAATTCAGAAGTGAATTTAAAATATTTGAATGTTCTGCATCACCAATATCAGATGCTTGAACTTCCGAACGATAAACGTAGCTTAGATCATAATTATATAAAGACATATTATAGCGGGAGATCACGAATATCCGTTCATTACCCAGGTAGCCGTAACACAAACAATAATACCAGAATGATGAATTTCCGCTATACTGAACCTGGATTTGACCTGTTGAAATGTCTCTGAGAAAGACAGAATAATTCCCGTCTATATTTACCTGGTACAGAACTTCGATGTTATCATCGTTATCAAAGTCTCTGGCTGCACCATAAAGCCAGCTAACATCGTTTTGATGGATTCCAAGGTCGAAGGTTGCAACTTCTGTGAAATCTTCTTCATATATCCTGAATTGATTAGCAATTTTTACGATCAACCATCTTTGATCTGGAGCAGATTCAAATAATGTAGTCTGACCAGTAACTGTCATCTCCAGTTGTTGAGCGAAAATGGGGATTGATATGAACATGACTAAAAAAATTGTTAATAATTTCATTTGTATCTCCATTTTAATTACTTAAGCTTTTAATTCTTTCCAATCTTTCCGGTTCATTTGCTTTCAGCCATTCATCTTTGGAAAGGTATTCATAAGCAAGGTTGAAATATTTTTTTGCTTCGGATCGATTATTCTTAATTAGATAAAGTTCTGCCAGTTCTTCAAAGACATAACCGTCCTGTTCGATCTGTTTTTCTTCAAATTCCTGCAGCAGTTCATTCTGGATATTCAAAGCTTCATCATATTTTTCCAGGGAACGCAAACATCTTCCCACGTTCCATTTAGCGATACGAATCGTCTGTTCGTTGTTTTGGGTTTTTCTCCACTCCAATCCTTTCTGGAATAGATCCAGTGCATTATCATATTCTTTCAAATCATGATATGTCCAACCAATGTTGTTATACACAGCACCCAGCCAACCTTTACATCTTTGGTCGGATGACGCTTCTGCAATCCCCATTGCTTTCAGGCTCCAGTCTAACTGCTTTTCTGGTGGCTCCACAATTCCCATCATATGAGCTGCATCAAGTGTGTAATAATCCAGTGCATTCTCTTTTCCAAAATTATAAGCTTCCAGGAAAACAGGTTTTGAAGCTTCTTTTTTTCCTGAAGAATTGAGGATCCTTCCTTTTTCCAATAAATAGCGAATTTTTCCGGTTTTCATGTTTGCTGTAAGTATGCTATCGGCAGTTTCTAAAGTTCTTCCTGCTTCATCGAATTTACCCTGCATTCCTTGTGCTCTGGCTATCTGGGTAAGAAGCTCTACATGATATTCCGCATTATAGGTTGTTTCGGGAGAATCCTTGAGTATAGGTAGAATTTCAGCAAATTTAATTTCAGTAGAATCAGGCTGAGCATAATCCCACATTGCATCAAAGTTCGGGAATGGGTTAATACCTGTTTCAGATTTTTTTTCCATTGAACATCCTCCAATTATTCCAATTACTAAAAAGATCAATAATATTTTTTTCATTAACTCCTCCTATCTAAGAATATATTTCAAAAAATTTCGTATTGTTTACTTGATCTCTAATGTAGATGCTATTAAAATCAAAATGAAGTGAACTTAATAAACTGTTTCTAAAATAGGCTTTAGTCAATATATTATCAATCAAAACTGCTATAAATCTTTTAATCTCATTATTATTCACCACATTTCTATTAATGCTCCATTTGTCTAAATTCATCCAACAGAATTTATTAGCATAGCATATTGCAAATAGATTTTTTACTTCATTTTCCAAGTATAAGTTGGGATCATTATTTAGAATTCTTGGACCACCTCCTGAAAACACAAATAATCCATTATAAGGTTTAAAAAAATGCTCATAAAATTTTACGATTTCAATTTTACTATCACAAATTTTTAATGTATTACTATAAAGAGAGGAGTTTTTATTAAAATATGGACTTTTCGTTCCATCAGCAATCACATTATTTAAGTGGTTAGCTTTTTCGTTCACTTTATTGAATTCATTATTAGGACAAGTGCTTTTTACTTCGATTGTAGCTATTACTGATTCAATAGGAAAAACTCCTGAAATACTTTCAGATATAAATGGAGGTAATATACTTTTGTCATAAATCACTAAATCAGTTTGATGGCTTTGTTCTCCTTTCTGGTTTACAATGATTCCTGAACCGATGTCGAATTGATGAGGGAGAAATTTCTTAAGTAAATCTGTAATAAATAACTCACGAAATTGACCTTTTGAAAGAGAATGCTTCATTTTCTTAATAGATTCTGCTTTTATAAGTAGAGCAGAAATTATAGAAGAGGCATATCTTTGAATTAAAGTCTGTTCCATTTTTCCTCCGTGTTTTCAAATGTGAAAATTGCCTTACACTCCATATTCTGACAAGATTTTTCTAGTAAAAAAGAAAAAGCGGTTTCGGAAGAACCGAAACCGCTTTAGTTTTATCTACATTAGAACTTAAGTGTGAAAGATAATCTTAAATTTCGATAGAAATCAGCATCCAGCAGTGAATTACCAGCAGAACCAAAATAACCTAACAGGTCTATCTGTAATTTGTCTGTTGGTTGGAAGCCAAGTCCGTAATAAAAATCTGTATCACTGTATGCAGAACTGTTGTGTTCACTGGTAGATTCATATATATTATCTTCTATCACGACATCAGTTGTTCCATCACCTAAAACGGTTTCGGTAATAAATGGGTCTGCATCGGTAATCTGTTTTGCATCATTGATCGTGGAAAATACATTCCTGAAAATAGCTCCGAATCTTCCTGCCCATTTATTGTTATTGGTGAACTTATATTCAATTCCTACCGGAAGTGTAAGGATAGTTTGACTGCGCTCATAAGTTCTATCGGCAGTATAACCATAAGTTTCTGTGATCACATAATCGGCAGCGGTCGAATCATCATCCACAAGTTCGTAGTCTTCGATATTAACAATAGACTCGACATAATCTGTTTCACGGTTTGAATAATTGTGATCAAGATGTCCACCGATTCCAAAATACACTTTTTCATCTAAAGGATAATTCAATCTAAAGGAGATATCAAATCCGAATTTTTTATTTGTTCCATCATCGGTAGAATTTTCTGTTTCTGTGATTATTTCGATATAATCTGGATTACCTGTTTCCAGTCCATCGAAATATTTTTCAGTGTATGTATAAATATCTTCTTCCGAGTCTTTGTAATCAAATGAACCGAAATTTATGCCAGCACCTAATCTCCAGTAGCCATCATTCTTTCTTTGTGATGCCTGGTTGAATGTTTTCCTGATGGAACCTCCAACAGCAAAAGAATTTCCCTTTTCTTCATCTGTGGAATTAAAGGTTCCCTGTTCAATTTCATAATCTTCATAATCGACAATATCAGGATCAAAATCATCTGTTCTCAATTCTTCACTATCATCAAAACTCCACGATGTACTTCGATTTTGAAATTTGATATCACCACGAATTTCATAGCCATTTACATCGGGAAGAAGTACAGAACCTAAGAAATCGAATGTAGAGAATTCATTTGTACTATTTAAGTCTTCAAGTCCATCCATCATTATTTCATCAAAGTTTGTTTCAATATCGTGATAGGTATAATCGAGGTTATAATCCATATAATCGTCATAACATGATTTGGAAAAATCAATTCTGCCACCGATCACCATTGAACCAAGGTCGTAAGTATGATTAAGAACGAAATTAAAAGAATTTGTTTCGGTAAAATCACCTACTTCTTGTGATATCATTGTAATGGTATCATAAATGTCATCACCACTGGTGTCTTCATAAGCAGTATATTCGCCGGTTAATGTTCCAAATCCAGAAATATCATTCGTGCCATTCAGGTCGGAGTCAATTTCTACAAAATGAGCGGTTTTGGAATTTTCAAACTCAATTAGAACGGCACGCCATAAATTTTCGACGAAAGGACACTTACCGGAAAATCCGATCAGATATGTATCATCGGTAACATTATCGAATACATTTTCATTAGATGAAGTTAGATTACTCAGGTTTGTATAAAGCCTGCTTCCTTCCACGAATTTAAGTTCGATAGGATCGTAAACAAGATCAAGATCATCATCGATAATTGTGCCCAAAGCGATACTGCGAAATGATTGCGTTTGAGCATTAGCCATACTGAACAGTAAAAGTGTGAGTGCTGTTATCATTATTATTTTTTTCATTTTTCTGCTCCTTACCTATTGATTTACCCAGAAGTGGAATTGACCGGTATAATTATAGTCATTATCATCCCATTCGACCAGGATATTGGATTCAACGTCCGTTACTATTCCTGATATGCCGCCATCACCAGATGTATCCCAACAATGAACAGCATAATGTCCGTCTTCCAGATCAATTGTGAATATCTGATTTTCGTAATTATAACTGAAAGTCTGATCTGTCGGGAAATAGTAAGAGCTAGTGGGATAGCAATATAAATTCCAGGATGCTTCACTGGGATAATTATCCACTGTCACACTGATAGTGATTTGGTTTCCAGACGGTTCAACAATGATAATAGATTCTTCATTAGAATAATCGGTGTATTCAATCGCCTGATAGTCATTATAAGCTCTAACTCGATAAGTAAGGGTATCGCCATAATTGAATGAAGTAGTGTCGTAGTCTGTATATTCTACAGCATTATAAGTAGATATAGTTGCAATAAATTCAAAATCAGCACTATTTATTTTACGTTCAACCTCAAAACCTGTTTCCAGGTTTGAATTGTCTTGCCAGTTTAGTATAACAGCTGTTGTTCCACTTTCTTGATCTAAGGTAAGATCATCAGGTGGGTCAAATACTAAATCTGAAAATACAAAAGGAGTACTTTCCGAAACCTGTGTTTCTTCTTCCCAGTCTCCCATTGCTTTGATACTGAATCTGTATACGGGTGTTGTTGGTAAATCATCGAAAAGCCAACTTGTAACATCTTGCCCAGTTGTAAAGGAGTCAATTGTAACAAATTGTCGAACAGTTGTAAGCGTATCAACATAAATCATGAACCCTGTTTCGGATTCGGTGTTATCTTCCCAAGCTAACTCTATAACTGTTGTGCTTAATCCGTTGATAGTAATATTTCCTGGAGCCTGCCATTTCGGTGTTTTAATTTCTAAATCATCAGTTATGTGTGTACCATTGTTAAAAATTGTAGCGATCTTGTAGATATAATATTGATCTTGCACAAGAGTAGAATCAATGAAGGTTGTGTTACCCTGGTCATTAAAGGTTTCTATGTGTTCAAAAGTTGGCTCATCTTCATATTGACCTATTGCTTTAAATATTTTGTAACATAAAAATTCCTCATCTGTACTTGCTTGCCACTCAAAACTTATTCGATCTGTACGAATATTTCCATTGTAATAACCAATGGAAAAATCGATTCCGTCCGTTAATACAGAACTGTTAATTGCTGGCGATGAGGATGAATCTGGGAAAGCCAGTTGAAACTGTTCAATCCCGATCGGGTCTTTGTTTGTACAACCTACAAACAGTACAAATAAGACCAAAATCGGAATGCCGACCATCAATCTTTTTTTCATTTGTTTTCCTCCTTTATTTTTGGAAAAAGTATATCAATACGATAAAAAAGGTTTTTTTACAAATGATGTCAACATAATATTTTTATAATTGATATTTACGAGTTTTAAATTTGTTTTTTTTTTATTTGAATATAATATTTTAGACAAAAAAAGCAGCTCTTTAAAGCTGCTTTGAATGTTTATAGTCTTACTTACATTTTATCAGAATATACGTTTACAAACTTTCTGCCGGCTTTTTTGGTTTCATATTTCACAAAGCCGTCTATCAGTGCAAAAAGAGTATAATCTTTTCCTAATCCTACATTATTACCTTTATGGATTCTGGTACCTCTTTGTCTGACCAAGATGTTTCCTGCCAGAACTTGTTCTCCACCGTATTTTTTAACGCCGAGATATTGGGGATTACTATCTCTACCGTTCTTACTACTTCCAACGCCTTTCTTATGTGCCATAATATCCGCCTAATTTAAGATATCCTTAATTTTGATCTCAGTATAATTCTGCCTGTGACCTTGTTTTTTCTGGTAACCTTTTCTTCTTTTTTTCTTGAAAACAATAACTTTTTTATCCTTGAAATGATTAATAATTTCAGCCTTAACCTTTGCGTTTTTTACGGTAGGCTTACCTATAATTGTATCTTTATCGGTGTGCAGAAGCAGAACATTCGGCATTTCTATCTCTGCGCCGATTTCATATTCAGCTAAGAACGGAACTCGTATAGTTTGATCTTTTTCCACTTTCAATTGAGTTCCTTTAAATTCAACTATCGCGTACATCTTATCTCCTTACAACTTCCCATCACACTTGGGAACAACTAAAAAATTTTCGGGGCTGTTTTCTGTCAAGATTATTATCAAGTGTTATAAGTATCTGTGTATTCCTTTTTTGTCTGGATGGAAAACACCTTGAATTGATCGAATTGGATCTGTTCTTCTGCTATAAATTCCAGCTTGTTTTCTATTTCTTTGAAGATGTCAGGATTTTCTTCAATGAATTTCTTTACGTTCGGATGAACTACTATTTTCAAAGGTTCTTTTTTCAGGAAATATTTTGCTCTTCTCAACCAGCGCGAAATGCTAACAGCTACAGAATCACGTGATAAAAGCCTGCCGGTACCATTGCAGTGCGGACACTGTTCTGTATAGGTTAGAAGCAGGCTGGGTCGTGTTCTTTTCCTGGAAATTTCTACCAGTCCAAGTGGACTGAAAGGATAAACTTTATTTGTAGCACGATCTCTTTTTAAAGATTGTTTTAATACCGAAAATACTACATCCTGACTTTTTTCGCTTTTCATATCGATAAAATCTGCAACCATAATGCCGGTAAGGTCACGCAGCCTGATCTGGCGAGCGATCTCGTAAGCTGCCTCGGCATTGGTCTTTTCTATTGTTTCCTCGTAGTTATCTCTGCCCACAAAGCTGCCTGTATTAACATCGATTGCAACCAGGGCTTCGGTCTGTTGTATGGTAATATTTCCACCACTGGGCAGATTGACTCGTGACCTGAAGATGGATTCGATCTCTTTTTCCACGCCATAGGCATCAAAAATGGGAGAATCTTCCTGGTAAAGTTCTATGCGATCCACAAATTCAGGTGTGAACTGTTTGAGCCGAGACACAATCTTATTTTTCAGCTTTTTATCATCTACTACTAATCGGTTTACCTGTGAACTGAACAAGTCGCGAACCAATGAAAAAGAAAGATCATTTTCATCGTAAATACATACCGGGGGTTTACCGTGTTTCATTTGCTTTTCGATGAATTTCCAGGTTTTGGCAAGTCCGTTGTATTCCCGAACGAAATCATCTTCGGTAATGCTTTCGGTATCCGTTCGTATAATGAGTCCTACACTGGGATCTTTAATTTTTTCCAGGATTGTTTTGATGCGCTTTTTCTCAGTAGAAGAGGTTATCTTTCTGGATAATGCCAGTTTCTTTACATTGGGCATATAAACTAGGAATTTTGCTGGAATCGAAAGATTATTGGTAACACGGGCACCCTTTTTCCCTATGGGATCTTTTTTTACCTGCACTATTATTTCATCACCCTGGGAAAGAATTTTATTTATATTAGATGAATTTCCCTTGTTGAATATTTTTCTTTTTAACGCTGGTAATTCTTTGGGATTTATATCTTTAAAATGTAAAAAAGCAGTACGGGAAAGACCGATATCTATAAATGCAGCTCCCATACCAGGAAGAACATTTCGCACTATACCTTTGTAGATATTTCCAACCAGGATTTCTTTTTCTTTTTTTTCTGCAAAAAGTTCTATTAATTTATTATCCTCCAGAATGGCGATCCTGGTTTCCAAAGGGTGGACATTTACTATAATCTCACTAAACATATAACTTTAATACTCCTGCTTTAGAAGCTTTTACAGAGGGTAAAACGTCAAGGCTTTTCTTTTTAACTTTTCCTTGACACTCGATAGGTGGGGAAAAATATTTGCAAGCTTTTATTGCGAGGTGGAGCAGGCTGGTAGCTCGTCGGGCTCATAACCCGAAGGTCGCAGGTTCAAATCCTGCCCTCGCTACCATTTTTTAAGTGTTTGAAAGAGAGTTTATAGTGAGTCGGATTCATATCCGGCGGTAGCCGGACGCAGGATTAAGCGCAGCAAGCGCATTCAAATCCTGCTCACGCTACCTTTTTTTTATAGAAGTGAAAAGAATAAATGGCGGCGTAGCTCAGTTGGTTAGAGCATCGGAATCATAATCCGAGTGTCCGGGGTTCGAGTCCCTGCGCCGCTACCATTTATTTCTGTTGTGCGCCAGTAGCTCAGTTGGATAGAGCAACGGATTTCTAATCCGTAGGCCAGGGGTTCGAATCCCTTCTGGCGTGCCATTTTTTTAAAATTGAAAATCTATTAATTTATCATTTGTGATTTAAAATTTGTGATTCATTTATGGTGGGTGTAGTTCAATGGTAGAGCACTGGATTGTGGTTCCAGGCGTTGTGGGTTCGAGTCCCATCATCCACCCCATATTTGTATAGTAACTGTCTATAAAATAGACAGTTAACTTACAATATAGAATGTTGTAATCTGTTAATCGTTATGAATATCGTTGTAAAATTAAAATAGAGTATAAAATCTGTTTGAACCCCATTAGAGTTTTTAGACAACTTAATCACCAATTAAATAAACGTAAAAACTGTAATAATATTCTGGTTCATTATTAATATAGATATTTTTTAAACCGATTTCATTTGAATTCAGTATCCTGGCTGTTGAGAAAATATATTTCACATCATATTTTTTCAGTTCCTCGATATTCAGGTCACATTTTATAGTTTTAAAATATTTTTTTATAATATATTGATTATTTAATCTCATAGATATCTTATCGTCAAATAAATAAATCTGCTGTCCCCATTTTAAAAAATATTGATAAAGTTTTTCATTCTGCTTTATTTCATCTTTTATGATTTTATAAAAGTCTTTTTTAAATTTTAAAGGATAGACTGGAATGTATCCACCTATTGTTTTATAACCATTGAAGTTTGCGATGCTTGGATGGAATCCTATGCAGCCAATTCTAATTTTATTTTTATTATAATTTCTCTCTGTTTTGATAAGATGTTCATTTATTTCGAAAAACAATTCTTTTGATACAACTTCTTTGAAAGTTGGTTTAGAGTTCCAGATTCTCCAGCTTGAATGAAAGTAATTAATGCCAATTTGTGAAATTATTAAAATTAGAATAAATGTCTGCGCTATTTTTTTATTCTTAATTCTTTTATATAAATTTAAAAGACAAATAGCCCACAATAAATACCACAATCCGACATTAAGAAGATAAAAACGTGAATAGTTAAAACCAAATCCCAGTTTTGTATAAAAATCGTTTATTGGTTTGTAATTGTATAAACTATAAATTATAGCAGTGAAAATAATAAAAGAACAAATGATTTTAAAATATTTGCTTAGTTCATAATTTTTATTTTTTATAATTAAGAATAATAAAACTGTAGGAAGAATAATATATTGGTGATTACTTTTTGAATGTAAATGAGAAGTGAAAAAAAAATTTATAAAATTTATTAAAACAGTCTCAAATCCTTTCCCAGCTAATTTAATTCCTACCCTGTTTGTAGGAATTTTGTATATAAAGTTAATCAAAAAAAAAGGATAATTAATTAAAACATAAAGAATGGTTAAGGTTATAAGAGAAATTATTAGATGTTTTACTGCTTGCCTTTTCTTAATAAAATGAATAATAATTATAAGCAAGCAGAACAAGATAAAAACTCCGGACAAGAAAAATCCGGAATAAAAAGGATAAACAATAACAATAAGATATGAAATAAATATCTTTTTTGAAAAGTAAAGATTTGTAAAAGCGTAGATCAGTAAAGGAATTCCGGCTACAGATAATCCTCCTTGTGACCAGAATGGTAGATAAATGAACGAAATTGATAACAAAGCAGAGAAAATAATTGGTATTTTTTTTAAAATATAATTTCTTAAAAGAAGAAAAAATCCCATAAAAGCTAAAATGCGATAAATAATTTCATTAATTATATAACCAGGAAGAAATCCGAATTGCCAGAAAATTTTTGGGACTGTTACCAGAGATACTCGAAAAATCGGTTCAATATCCGGCATATAAAATTCTTCCATTGATTCATTAGGAAAAAAACTACCCTGAAATTTTCCATCAAAAATTCCTATATAACTTATCTGATCGAGATTATCAAATTGCTCAATATAGCAATTCTCTCCTTTAACGAAATATGGTAGAAAATAAATTGTGAACAAAAAAACTGAAAGTAAAATCCAGGTTAACTTATTTTCAATAAATGTTAGTTTCATTTCAACTCAATTTCTTGTAAAATTCCATAATTTCACAACAGATGAAATTAATTTCCTGGATTGTGAGAGAATAATACATCGGTAAACGAAGCAGTGTTTCACTTATTTTATCCGTTACCGGCAAATCAACATTATTATATTTACCCTGCCAAAAAGCAGCTTTATGCAATGGTTGGTAATGAAAAACAGCTTGTATTCCTTTCTGTTTCAAATGATGTATTAGTTCTTTTCTTTGTCTTTCGTTCTTTGTGTGAATATAGAAACAATGACCATTTGATGAACATCCATTTGGAATTACCGGTAATTTGTTATTTTCAATAATGTCAGAAAGGTTCTTTAGATAACGTTTAAAAAGTAAATTTCTTTTTTCATTAACTTTAGATAGATTTTTTAATTGAGAATAAAGAAATGCTGCCTGTAATTCCGACATCGAGAAATTCGAGCTTTTTTCTACCCAGGTATATTTTTCAATTAGACCTTTTTCAAAATGGATGCGATTTGTACCATAATCTTTCAGGAAAATCGCTCTTTCTATCATCTCCTTTCTATTTATGAGAAAAGCTCCACCTTCTCCGCATTGAACATTTTTTGTTTTATGGAAACTAATGGTTGCCAGGTCTCCGAAACTTCCTGCATGGTTATCTTTGAATCTACTGCTAATCGACATTGCTGCATCTTCGATCAGGAATAGATGGTTCTTTTTACAGATGGATGTAATTTTATCCATCTGGCAAATAACCCCACCATAATGAACTACCACGACAGCTTTGGTTCTTTTTGTGATTAAAGGTTCGATTTTATCTTCATCTATGTTTTTTGTATCTTCTTTTATGTCACACCAGACGATTTCTGCACCCTGTCGCACAAATGGATTTGCAGTTCCGGGATGCGTAAATGATGGCATAATGATCTCATCACCGGGTTTAATATTACAAAGTAGCGCACACATTTCCAGGGCAGATGTACAGGAAGGGGTCATAATAGCTTTTTCGCAGAAGGTTTCTTTTTCTATAAGCTCAGCACATTTGGATGTAAATTCTCCTTTTCCTGAAAAACGATTTTTGCCTATTGCTTGTTTCAGATATTCGATCTCATCTCCCAGTACTAAAGGTTTACTAAAAGGGATTTTCATTTTGATTCCCATTTCTTCCAGATGAATTTGGGGGAATCTTGACCTTCGCAGAATAAAAGGTCAAAGATCGTGACATTGTGTGCAAATTCACCCCAGGATTGGCTGTAAACAGGGTAATTTGAGTAATCCATATATTCAAGTTTGATATTATTTTTTTGGAATAATTCAGGATTTATGTAAGATTTTGCTGAAGGTCCTGTCAGGTAAAAATCTCCATCGAGTTGATGAATAATTGATATTATTTTTTCGTTCTTTCCCTCTAAAAGTTCTAATTCTCTCGAATCTGAAAAATTTGTTTTGATACAAAGCATTCCGGTAATTTCTTTAATCAAAAGTTGATTTAGATTACTCAGGTTTTCCCAGTTTTTTCTCATTAATATATTTTGTAACAATTCAAAATACTGTTTGAAAAATATGCATTTTTTATAATTCTTTTCCAATGCATTTAGATGCTTTTTTCTCCAATCTGTAGAATTATCTATTTTCACTTCATTTATCATCATAGATTGCGTTCCATTAGTTGGGATTGTGAGCCATTTGAGGCCTTCGGGAGTTTTTATCCGGTTGCGGTTTCTCCAATCTCTGGTAGTAAATTGTGCAGTATCCAGGAATACAAAGTGATCTACATTCTGAATGATATGGAAGTATCCTTTCCATGGGATATAATTTGATTGGATAATAGCTATTTTTTTCATTTTACTTTGCGTATGAATTTTGCAGGATTTCCTGCCCAGATCTCATTTTCACCAATATTTTCCAGAAGTACAGATCCCATTCCTAAAGCCGAGTTTTTTCCTATTTCCAGATTTTCCCTAACAGTAGCATTCAAGCCGACATGAACACCATCAGAGATATTTAGATATGCACTGGTACAGCATTGAGCAGCAAAATGACAATAGTTCTCGATTTTGTTATTATGCCCAATAGTAGCACCCACCATCACTAGACAACATTTACCGAAACTCGTTCCAGAAGATATGGATGCATTAGGCATTACAACTGTTCCATGACTAAGTTTCACATTTGATGCAACGTACGTCATTGGATGAATAAAAATAACCAGAGAAGAATCTGGTATTTTCAGACTTTCGAAAAGCTCGATTCGCTCTTGCTGCCCATCAATTCGGTAAATTGTATTGATGAAATAAAATCCTTTTTTTATGAATTTGGAAGCATCTATTGTTTTTCCAAGAACCTGAAAGCCTTCGATCAAAGAGTCTTTTTCCTGCCTATCATTCAAATATCCTACAAATTCCCATTCATCGAAACCACGTTTATTTGCATCAACAATCGCATTTGCTATTACAGAGCCATTTCCTAATCCACCTAAAATAATTATTTTCTTACTCATTTTTTTCTCACTTTTTTACAATAAATCTTTCAACTGTAAATTCGGAATTTCGTTTTGCAATTTTCAATTTTGCATGGGGAAAAATTCTGTCAAATGCAAGTTTGAACATTCTATTTAAATTATATCCACCTTTACCTGCATATCTTTTATCGCGATGAAGGTCAACAGTTTTGTAATATATTTTTGCCCTGTAAAATCGGCTTAACGTTGTTCCGGATAACTCGGGGATATTTTTAACAGTTTCATAAGCTTCTTTTTTAAAAGCCCGAAAAACACCTATATTTGGAGGATGATGAATTTTCGTAATAACATTGGAAATAATGAAGAATGTATTTGAAATAATTTTTTTTGCAACAGAATCTTTCCTGGAAACCCATTTTGCAACTGCCATTTGAACATCATTTTCTTCTAATGCATTCAGTAATTTCGGGATGTCTTCCGGTTTGTCCTGAAGGTCGGAATCCATGATTACTATTATATCTCCTTCTGAATACTCCAATCCTGCAGTTATTGCATTCGATTGACCAAAATTCTTTACGAGTTTAACAATTCTTATGTTCTCATCTTTATCTTGAAATTCTTTTAATATCTGAAATGAATCATCTGAACTTCCATCATCAACAAAGATAATTTCATAACTTTTTCCCAGTTCAAAGATCACAGGTTTCAACCTTCTGTATAATTCATGCAGAACTTTGCTGTCATTAAAAACAGGGATAACAATTGAAAGCTCTATCATTTAATGATATCCCTTTTATGTATCTGGCTTGCAATACTGATTATCCCACCAATAAAAGCAGGTACGCCTGTTAGTATTAGGAAATTCAGTATTGACACACTGAACGCAACCGTCGGTTCAATTCCAACGAGACTATAAAATTGAACAAAAGCACCTTCACGTATCCCGAACCCACTGATGGTTACAGGTATCAAAGAGATAATTTGAATTACCGGAATAAAGGCAAGATGATAGATGATGGGAATACTTATGCCCATAGCTTTGAAAATAAGATACACATTAATGAATGTTGTGAGCTGGATTAATATCATAATCGGTAAAGCTTCCAAAATTATTTTCTTGAATGGCAGTCTGGTAAGTGAGCTGTGCATGCCAGAGAGGAATTCAAAAACCTTTCTGGCAAATCTGATCTTTTTCAAACGAATTGAAACATAATTGTATATACTACTGTTAGTTATGATTAGTGTTATTGAAAGAATTGTGATAGCTGTCAATATCAGGATGGTTCTGGCAATAGCTATTTGTGGAATGTTATGAATGAACAAACTGAAAAAAATTCCGAAGAAGCAAAGAAGAATAAAACCCAGTAATTTTTCTGCTATAATTGTGCTTCCTGAAGTTCCCGGCTTGTCTCTGTGTTTTTTCTCTATTAGATACATTCTGATAGCAGCAAAACCGTCTGATGAAGGAAGCATAATTCCCCAGAATATCGAGATGAAATTTATTTTGATAAGCTGTTTTAATTTCTCTGATATTCCTGAATAAAACAGGAAAATCTTCCATCTGACTGCAGAAAGGATAGGTATCAGAACCAGGGTGAAATAGAAAGAAAAGATCAGCCACACAGGCATTGAAAGTGCGCTTGCTCTATTGAGAAGAGATATATTGTATCTTAGAAAAATATGGATTAATAATCCGATAGAAATTATTGCCTGAATAATCGTTAATATTTTTCTAAATACTTTTGAATGGATTTTCATAATTCCTAAATAAAAAGCAGCATCCTATCCAATGATTTCTTAGCTTTTTGTTTTATACTTTCAGTTACTGTTATTTCATATTTTTCTTCAGCAAGAGCTTTAACAGCACCCCGCAGGTCAGTTTTTTTCATATCGTCATAAACCATTTTTGGACTGAGCGGAACCAGTTGCTTTTCTGGATAACGATATTTTAACTGGTAATAAAGCCCGATCTCAGTTCCGATAATTACTCTGTCATTGTCTTTCACGAAGTCTATCATCTGGCTGGTGGAGCAAACAAGGTCAGCTTCTTTACATACATCAAGAGTGCATTCCGGGTGAACAATAAGTGAATAATCAGGATATTCTTCTTTCATCATCATGGTTTCTTCCAGCGTTATTTGCTCGTGAACATAGCAGTAACTATCGAACATAATAAGTTCGCGGTTATTTTTATAAGCTACCCATGCTCCAATATTTTTATCCGGAACAAAAATTATCTGTTTATCCTTAGGAATTGAGGAAACAACTTTTACAGCATTTGCAGATGTACATGTTATTGTGCTTTCTGCTTTCAGGGCTGCGGGAGAGTTCACATAACATACAACTTCTGCATCCGGATATTTTTCTCTTAAAGCACGCAAATCATTAGGAGATTTCATATTTGCCAGGGGGCAATCTGCATCGTAATGTGACATCAATACTTTTTTATCTGGATTCAGTATTTTTACAGTCTCTGCCATAATTTTTATTCCGCAGAGCAGGATCATTTTTGCATCTGCATTAGTTGCTACTTTTGCCATTTGCAGGGAATCACCTACATAATCAGCTATTTTTTGAACTTCAACATATTGGTAATTATGAGCTAAAACGAAACAGTTCTTCTCTTTTTTCAAATTTTCTGTAATAGTATATAAATCATTATTTGATAATGAGTTCCAATCGATATTCAGCATTTCTTCTCCAATCCAGTTTTCTCGTTCCCAAGTTGAACTTGAGAGCGTGATTGTAACGAAAATACTTTATTTGATTAAGATGCATATTATATTCCAAGTGAAGCTTAAAATTAAATATATTCATTACCTATTTTAGAAATTATGAATGGCGTTTTTCCACTTTTGCTTTTTTCAAGTTGTGGAACAATCTTGAAGTTGAGTTTTATCTCATTTCCCAATCTTTTACGCAGCCCCTTTACCAACACAATCTGTGAATCTTCATTATATGTTTCATCAACAACTATGTTGATATCGATCTGATCTACCGTATTTTGGATACATTGTGAACAAACCACCCCTCTGGCGTTATCTATTGAATGAGACATTACAGACCCTAAAAATCTACCATCCGGGATTTCGATATAATCGCATTGCTTTCCGATAATCTCTTTTACAATTTGAAAATGTCTTCCGCAGGAGCAAGTTCTCTGTTTTTCAGGAAGTAAAATATTATCTTTTGTTTCATAGCGGATCAAAGGCATTGCAAAATTATAAAAACTCGTTCCGACAAGTCTTCTGATACCATCTTCCTCAAGTATTTCATGATAAGCGAAATCTTCGATGAGGTGCAGGTTACCATGCTCACATTCAGATATCATGGCAGCGCATTCGTGCAGGGAAAAGAAATCGAAGACTTTACACCTGTATGCTTTTTCTAAAAATTCCCGCTTCTTTTCGGAAAGTGTTTCACCGTAAGTAACTATGGATTGAGGTGAGTTAATAGAAATTCCTTCTTCCTCTGCAAAACGACTCAGTATAAGAATATCAAAGGGGAATCCCATAAAAAATTTTGGTTTTATCCGGTTAATTTCTTTTATTACTTTCAGTGCTGAATCTTTTTTCAATTTGTTGGAATCAAAGCGGAGAATGTTGTAGAATCTATTGAATTTGAAATTATGATCCTTGAAGTAATAACTTTGCAGACTGAATGTTTTTTCCCCGAGTTTGTAACCTGTCCATCTGTAACTTCGCAGGAGTGCTGCTATTTTATTTGCCTGGACTGCATTATCCAGAACAAAATGCAGGGGAGTACCTGTGGAACCACTGGTGGAATCCCAGGTTATACCAAACTTCCTAGCATTATCAGCAATAAGTTCTTTCTGACGAGTTCGAACAATTTCTTTACCTAAAGTAGGAATCTTATGCATATCTATTCGTCCTCGGAAAGCACTTGTATCGAATCCTATATTTTCGAACAGATTGCGATAGTAGGGAACATGTTGACCTGCATGCTGGACGAGTTTTATTAATTGTTTGTCTTGGTATTGTTCAATTTGAGTTTTTGTCCAGAATTGGCTTCTTCTGTAGAATCTGTATCTTTTTAGAACTTTAAAAGGAATCTGAAAAATTGATTTTTCCAATTATGCTCCTGTTGTATATTTTAACTCATCCTACTGTCCTTCTCTTTGTAAAAGAGAAGGAATATGAGAAAGCAGGAATTAACCCCCTTTAATTCCCCCTTATGAAGGGGGATGCTTTTCCCATTCTTTAATAAATTTATCTCGCTCGATTATCTTCTTTGCAGTTCGCACCATGGGAGGACCGATAAATGTTCCATTTATTATTGCTACTCGTGTATTATTTTTTCTTGCTTGTTCCGTTAAACGGAGCATTTCTTTGGCTTCCTCGACTTCTTTTTGATAGGGAGTAAAATATTTATGAGCAAGTTCTATCTCTTTTGGATGAAGTAGAAGCATTCCTTCGAAACCCAGAATCCGGGCAAGTTTCAGATTATCTTCCAGGTCTTTAAGATCGTGAACATTTACATGTAATGTGTCTATTGGGATCACACCAGTTGCTCTGGCAGCCATTACAGTGAGCGCGCGGGGTACGAGCAGACTTTTTCCTTCTTTATCGTGTATTCCCTGTATGTCGGCACAGAAATCTTCACTGCCGAAAGCTGTTGCAATGATCCTATCAGAAGCTCTGCAGATCTCTTCTGCATGAAGAACAGCTGAAGCAGTTTCAATGAGAGGAATGATCTTGAATTTACCTTTTAGAAATCCTTTTTCTGCTTCATATTTTTCCAGCAGGTTCTCAAAGAAAATTATATCATCTTTCTCATAGGATTTCGGGAAAACGAAACCAGTTACTTCTTTTAACATTAAATCGGAAACATCTTTTTCCAAAAATCCGCTGTCTCTGTCATTTAAACGTATGAAGATGTGGAATTTCTCAAATATACCTTCTGGTAGTATTTTTTTAATTGTTTCTCTTGCTTCCTGTTTCGAATCGTCGATCACAGAATCTTCAAGATCTAAAATAAGTGCATCTGCATTGGTTCGGGAAGCACTTCTCAGGAGTTTTTCGTTGTTACCGGGAACGAACATCATACTGCGAAGAATATACTGTTTCATTTCTTTCCTCTTTTTGGAATTAATATATGCCGCCTTAGAGTCAGTACTTTTTCGTTATTTTGATTATAAGTCCTTGTTTCCACGAAAACTATTCCTCTGTCCGGTTTAGTTTTTGATTCCTTTACTTTCAGAATTTCTGTTTCTGCATGCAGTGTATCTCCAAGAAAAACAGGAGAATCATGTATAATTTTTTCATAATCCAGATTAGCAATTGCCTTTCCACTAATATCAGAAACACTCAAACCTACAGTGATACTCGCAATAAAGGTGCCAGCTACAACGATTTTTTTATAGATCGTTGATTTTGCATATTCAGTATCAAGGTGCAAGGGATGATGATTCATTGTTATATAGCAAAACAAGTTATTATCTTTTTCAGTGATGGTTTTTTTATCTATATGTTTATAAACATCACCAACTTTGAAGTCTTCCAGAAATCTACCAAAATTGTTGTATTTATTCCGCAACATGCTTAACTCCAGATACAATATTTATTCCAAATCAAAAGAAATATTTATAAAATTTCTAACAAGATATATTTAAAAAAAACCACCTTCGATTTGTAAGGTGGTTCTAAATTTTTTTAAAATGAGGTAGCTTTATTTTTTATTTTTCTTCAAATACTCAATCCAATCTTCAAGTCCATCACCTGTTTTAGCAGAAAGCTCGATTACTTCCATCTGCGGATTTACATTTTTTATGTTTTCTTTAATTTTATCGATACTGATATCGAGATGGGGAAGAAGGTCTGTTTTGGAAATGATACAAAGTTGAGAATTCCTGAAAGCGAGAGGATATTTGAGCGGTTTATCTTCACCTTCGGTTACGCTGAGAACGACGGTGTTGATATGAGCTCCAACATCGAATTCTGCCGGACACACCAGATTGCCGATATTTTCCACAAATAGAATATCTATCCCTTTCAGGTCGATCTCTTCTATAGCAGATTTTATCCAGCCGGATTCCAGGTGGCAATCACCACCAAAAGGACCTGTATTTATCTGGTAACTGCGGATGCCTGCTTTTGTTACTCTTTCCGCATCGAGTGTGGTTTGAATATCACCTTCGATAACGAAGATGTTCTTCCCATATTTCTCTGCGGTTTTTTCCAGGAGAGTAGTTTTTCCCGAGCCGGGAGAACTCATCAGGTTTATATAAAAAATTCCTTTTTCTTTTAGCGAGATCCTGAGTCCATCAGCGATCCTGTCATTCATATTCAATATTTTTTTCATTACTTTAACTTCTTTTGTATCCATCTATTTCTCCTTTTTTATTTACCACAAGGACACTAAGGCACAAAGAATATGTCAACTCCATTTCTATATTATTTACTTTTTTATATTTAATCATTCCGAAGGTTAAGAAAAGCACGAAGTTCAATAACCATTCGGAAGGTATTCAACTTTCGGTGTTATATCTTAGCGTTTCTTTATTTTTTTTGCACATGGAATGCAAATAGTTTTTCCATCACGCATCCGGGTTTTACTTTCAACAATCGATTCACCGCAGATATCGCACAAAACAGTATCGAAAATGCGAGAATATTCCGGTTCAGGCATATTTATCTCTTCAATTTGCACAATATCCTTTTCGGGAGCTGTGAGAATCAAATTTATTCTTTCTTCACTGGAAATCTGTATATCGGATAGCTTTGTTTTGAAACTGGATTTCCTGCTGATGCGAACTGCTTTCCCAGAAGCACGATGATAAAATGTGTAAACCATCTTTCCATAGTCTTTAAAGAGCAGATTTCCTTTGCCGAAAGTGCAGCCGGAAAGAAATTGAACTGCGTCGACTCCGCAGGCATCATTTTCAACGACAGCAACCATTTCTTCATCTTCTGCCCGTTCGGCAGAAAAATGTTCCAGAGCTGCTTTTGTCATGCGCCAGCCCATTGCCAAACCGGGACAGCTATGCCCGTGGAATTGAACGGCTTCCTGGTAGGATTTCATGTTAACTCACCCTGCTGTCCCTCCACCTAAGGCGGATAAATCTCTTCATTTGAATAGAGGGAACATAAAGAAAAGTATGAAGATACGCAAGGTTATACCCCTTTACCCGTGGTTGCCAGGCTGAGTGATGCGTGTTTCACACCTTTGGCTGCTTTCAATTTATTTGCCAGTTCTTCCAGTTGGTGCGGTTTGCCTTTTACCACCACGATCTCAAAACAGTTATTATGATCCAAATGAATATGCTGAGAAGAAATAATATATTTATGATAATCGTGCTGGATGTTGATAAGATTATTTACCAGGTCGCGCTGGTGATGGTCAAAGACCATGATGATGGCACCGGCAACTTCTTTATCTTCCGCCCATTCCTGCTTGATTAATTCTTCTCGAATAAGATCGGCAATAGCATTGGAGCGATTTGTATAATTCTCTTTCCTTATCTTTGCATCATACTTTTCCAGGAGTTCCTTATCAATTGAAACTCCGAACCTAATAAGATCAGACATAGATCCTCCGTGTTACGGATGCAAAAAACGTAACACAGAATTTTGTGTCAAATCAAATTTAATCAAAATGATTCTTGTCAATTTTGTAACTTCAATTCTCAGATTTTTCTAAATCACAGGATTAAGAATATTAAACCTTTTAGTTAGATTTTGTAAGATATTTTTATTTAAATGGTTTTGGATTAATTTTGAATCAAATTCCTTATTTATTAATGATAACGTTTCAATTAAACATCTCGTAATAAACAAAATTTTATCTGGTTTTAAATTATCTTTATAATTGAATGGTAATATTGCTTTTACAGTTTCATTTTTGCTTAATAAGTAAACTTGTCCTGTTGTAGAAGATGGATGTGTAATTTTTGAACAATGTCTATATAAGAAATCGTAGTTCTGAGATATTCCTAATTCATTAGCTTTTGTTTCGACTGATATCGCTTTCCACTTAAAAGTATTGTAGTTTGTATCTGAATCGATTTTCTTTAGATATACTCTCACTGCTTCAAGTTCTTTATTCGCTTCATCAATTTTATTGACAATGTCATTTTTTTCATTTTCATCAGCGTACTTTAAATTAACTCTGTATCTGGCAATTATATTTTGAACTTCATCCATACGAAATTGATGAGATCTGATTTTAGATTTTTTCGAAATATAAAATAAGTTTATGTAAGTTTCCAAGAAACTTCTAATGATAATATCAGATTCTCTATAGTATTTTTTCCTAATCAAAGAGCAGAATACAATTGATAAAGAATATAGCTTTGATAAATGAAATAATAATAATGAATTGTATAAGTTGTCTTCATTACTCAGTTTGATACTGATTTTTTTTAATAATCTTTGTATAATTCGATTAATTCGGCGCAAAAAATAGTATGACTTAATAATCTTTAATAAATCCATTATTCTTCCTTAATTTCATAAAATCTAATTTTTGAAATTAGTTATCAAAAAATTTTTCTATAAATATGACAATATGGATCACCACCGGTCTTGTTATAATAATCTTGATGGTACTCTTCTGCATCCCAGAATTTTGTAGCTTCTACTATAGCTGTTGCTACTTCGTAACCTTTATCTATCAATAGTCTTATCACCTTTTTCTAACAATCTTGTTGAATAAGTATTAGAAGTTATCTTTTCAGGTATTATCAAAATCTTTCCACCTTTGTTTTCATCTTGCGTAATCATAATTTTGATATTTGATTTCCCTAATTTGAATTCTGTTATGGCGAGATCAGTAATATTTTGATCTTTCTGTTTGTCAGAATATTTGAATAAGTTAAAAGGAACATATTCACATAATGTCTCATAAGTTATATCAGCGATTATATTATTTATTGGAATAAATTCATTGTTCGATTTATCTTGAAAAAAAAGATTATTGCTATTGAATTGAAATTGAACTTCATATTTACCAGATGAAGTTTCTATTGGAAGTGCTTGAAGCTTTCTTTGGATATTTGAAATTAATATATCATTAGATATCAGTGTTCCACCTTTGTGGATAAAATTATATTCTTTAATATCTTTTTCGAGCAGATTTTCAGTATTTAAAGACCATTCCGAATGTATTATATTTCTAGTATATACTTTCATTTTATTTATCTTCATCCAGTCCAAGGATGAAACTTGTTCAAGGTTAAAACATCCTATGCCATAGCTTTTAGCCTTCTTAATTGCGGTATTATAAAATCCTTTTGCAGAAACCATAATACCTTGATCTATTTGCGTATCGTTGCATTTACTAAAAAAGCTTTCAATCTGATTTACTCCAATTGGTCTTGATCTATCACGACATTCAATTGCAATTTTAAAACTATGATGTTTGTTTTCATAATAAAGAATGATATCATGTTCTCGAAGTTGACCAGTTACTTTATCTCGTAATTTTTCAGGTGCTTTAAAAGTTATTGATTTGCTTCCTGAAAGAGATTTTTCAAGTTGTGCAACTAATTTTTCAAATGTCTTTCCTTTTTTCAAAATAAATCCTCATATCTTAGATTCATAATCCATCTCTTCTAAAAATCAAATCCAATTTGAGAAAACAAATATTCAATCTCACTTGTCAAATATTTTTTCAAGTCTTCTGAAAAATTCATTCCTTACCTTTTCTATATGTAATGCTTCTTGAAAATTTACAGTGATCTTATCTTTTCTTTTATATCTTTCAGGTTCAACCTGCAGAGCATAAGAATTAACCTGATTTTGCCAGAACCAGTCTGCACATCCGAACTGCACATAATCTGGGTCAATTGACGGGATCTTTTTTAGTTCCTGTAATAACATTCTTCCATGCTGGTTATTCCGGATGCATAAAGCGATGTATGCTATTCTATATTTAACCTTGGAGATACTGTCCAAATTTGGTAAAGGCTCAACATTATTCGGGTTCTTCTGATTATCATACAAAAAATGCCCATAACAACTTTGAAGTGTGAAGCAATAGGGAAGATTTGAAAAGCTTTTGATTATTTTTTTTATTGGTACATCGATAGTATTGATATCCAATTGACTTAGAGCTTTTTCTCTTTGCTGGTGAAAATAAGGATTTTTTACCAAAGGTTTGAATTCCGTGAAGGTTTCCATTATTTTTTAACCCCCTTTAATTCCCCCTTTCCGTCTTCGTGATACTCCACCGCGACAAGCCAAAGGGGGATATATGCTGGTTCAATTCCACACGTACCGGAGAAGATCCGTGAGCTATTTCATTCCTTCCATATCTTCAATATGCAATGTGATATTATATTTTTTACAGACTGATTTTATGTTTTCGATTGTTTGTTCGTCCGGATATATAAATTTGATATTGTTATTTAATTTTCCAGATAATCGACCATTAACCCAGAATATCATTTCTCCTGAAGCAAGTTTCTTAATTTGAGCGATTAACTCATCAATATCGATAGATGATCCCATAATTTTTTCGGGAAGTTTAAGCCTGTTGGTTCCAGTCAACAATGTATATGTTATATTTTTTCCGTCTTCTGTATAACTATAAAGTTCCATACCCTTAAACGCTGGTTTTTCAAAAAGGTTATCGTCAATCTTTTCGTTGTGTTTTACATCGTTAAAAAAGTATGTGTATGCTCCACCTTTACGACCGAATACAATCCGAAACGGGATCATCACACCGTCCACTTCCCTGTAATCTAGCAGATCATGATGATAACCAATTCTTAAAAGCAAACCAGTTTCCACATCGAAATACAAGCCAAAATATTCTTTGGTATGTCCTTCAGATTCCAGAACATAAGCTACTCGGTCTTTAACCATTTCTCTACCGGTAATCTTTAAATCTTTAAAGTAGTCTTTCATGTGAATAGCATGTTGCGGATTCAAAAGCCAGGCAGTGGATGTTTTACCGATATAGTCATCTCTGTGAATGCCTTTGGCATCTTTACGCCAGCCGTTTTCTCCATTATACACCATATTTTCATCGTAGGCAGAATCAAAGATATTCATCAGGAATTTGTCAGGCATTTTGGAGCAGATCATTAAATGAGCTACATCATAAGGCGGTTCTTCCCAGTGAACATCTTTCACCAGATGTCCTGCGAAGGTTCTTGATGTAAGTTTTTCAATAGCTTCTCTTCCTCCCAGAGCATTAATGTAATTTTCCAGAACTTCATCTACTGTGGGCAGAGAATCCTGTGCAAAGACTTTTAGTGGATTAAGAATGAAAATTAATCCCATTAGAATTACTAGTAAAAAATGGGTTGAAAATGGTTTTTTATTCATACAATCTCCTTTCAGAATTATTTTAAGAACCCTATCCGTCTAATCTGTGTAGATCCGCTTGCCTTGGCGTAGCTTTAGCGTAGACAGGTGAGCTATTTAATTCCTTCCATTGTCTGAATGTGCAATTCATTTCCCTGAATGATTTCTGTGTCAAATGATTCACATTTGGGGCATATAAAGATCGGGTCCTCGATCATAAAAGTTTCGTTGCACTTTTTGCATTTAACCTTCACGTCTTTTTCTTCCATTATTAGTTCTGCGTTTTCAAAGCCTTTGTATTCCTTTTTCATCAGATCGAAATACATCAGGAACACATCATCCACTATCATATGGAATTTACCAATAACAACTTTTACCTTCTGGATTTCAATGAGTTTTTCGTCTTCTTTTATCTTACTGGCAATATCAAATAATGATTTTACTATCGAACCTTCGTGCATTAACATATCCTCGGAAGTGGGTCGGATTCCAGCATCAGCAGCGGACGCAATCCACCAATTGAAGTGCGTAGATACACTCCCTTTACTTCGGTTGTAACTTCCCCGATAACAGATGAATCTATCCCATGTTCATATTTTTTCATTTCAGCTATTAAGTTGGAAGTATTTCCGCTTACAAATGAAACCAATTTACCTTCGTTAGCCATATAAAGCGGATCGAGCCCCAGAAGTCCACACACTGCCAGGGTAGCATCTTTAATGGGAACAGCATCCTCTTCGATGATTATACCAAGGTCTGTTTCTTCGGTAACTTCGTTTAATATTGTAGCAACTCCACCGCGGGTGGCATCACGCAGGAATCTTATTTTAGCATTTTTCAGCATTAGTTGCACCAGTCCATTGAGTGATGCGCAATCACTTTGGGGAGTTGGATCCAATTCCAGGTTTTCGCGTGCATTGATGATAGCTACAGTATGATCTCCCAGGGTTCCATTCACAATTATCTTATCACCGGGTTGAATGTTTTTGGAACTCAGATGGACACCAGCTGGCAGGAAACCGATTCCTGTAGTTGTGATATAGATTCCATCCGCTTTACCTTTTTCCACCACTTTTGTATCTCCGGCAATGATGTGTACTCCGGCTTCTTCGGCAGCATCTTTCATCGATCTAACTATCTTCTTCAGGTCAGAAATCTTGAATCCTTCTTCGATAATAAAAGCGGAAAGCAGGTATTTGGGAATAGCTCCGCTCATACTTACATCGTTCACAGTTCCGGTAACTGATAGTTTTCCAATATCACCACCGGGAAAGAAGATGGGTTTAACTACATGAGAATCAGTGGTAACAACCATGCGGTTTTCGATTTCAACTGTATCATCCAATGTAGGAAGTTTAAAATTCCTGTCGAAAACTTCTTCAATAAGTTTATGTGTCAATCCAGCACCGCTACCGTGACCAAGTGTTATTATTTTATCTTTCATTTTTTTAACACCAAGACACAAGGGCACAAAGAGAAATCCTTGCAGGAACAATCTTGCAGATTGTTCTGTAATATTTTGGTTCAATTAAAATGATTGAACCTGCTTTACAAAAAGGCACTGAACCAAAAGCAAAGATATTTCCATTTTCCATTTTTATCTTTTACTCTGTGCTTTCTGAGTCTCTGTGGCTATATTATCTTTCATATTTATAATACGCTGCACAGCTGCCTTCCGAAGAAACCATACAGGGACCTATAGGATTATTTGGCAGGCATACTTTTCCAAACAACGGGCATTCCGGTGGGATGATCTTTCCCTTCAGAACATCACCGCATCTGCAGCCGGTTTGTTCTTCTGTGTCCGTGATTTCAAAACCATATTTTTTGATAGCATCGAACCTGCTGAATTCTTCTCGGATTCCCAGACCGGATATTGGGATCCAACCCAAACCCCGCCAGAGAGCATCTTCTATTTGTAGTACTTTCTCGATAACTTTCTGAGCCTGCAAGTTGCCAGATGAACTAACCACCCGGCTGTATTCATTTTCTATCTTTGGTTTTTGTAACCTGATCTGTTCGATAAGTTTTTTAATTCCCACTAAAATATCCAGCGGTTCAAATCCAGTAACCACACCACCGATCTCGAATTTTTCAGGGAGTAGACTGTAGGCATCCGAACCGATGATCACACTTACATGACCGGGTAAGATGAATCCATTAACATTGGTATCTTTAGCAGAAAGAAGGGCATCCAGAGCGGGAGGAACAAGTTTAAAAGCAGGTAGAACAGAGAAATTTTTCAGATTTTGTCTGGAAGCTTCCATAATGGTATATGCTATTCCGGGAATAGTTGTTTCAAAACCAATTCCAACAAACACGGTTTCTTTTTCTCTTGCTATCTCCAGTGTCTCCATAGGTGAATAAACCATGCGCACATCCAAACCATTTGCCCGTGCTTGTTCCAGCGTTCCTTTATTCCCCGGAACGCGGACTAGATCTCCAAAAGTTGCGATAGTCACATCTTTTAAGTCTATCAGCGAATCGATCACAGAGGAGGGAGTTACGCACACCGGACAGCCTGGACCGGAGATTAATGAAATTGTTTTTGGTAATAGCTTGCGAATTCCCCAATGACCGATTGCCATCGTGTGAGAGCCGCACACTTCCATAAATTTAACCGGTTTTTCCCAACTTTGCAGTTCAGTGACGATCTTTTTGATAAGTTCGAGATTTCTGAAATTATTCAGGTGCATAAACTTCCTTTAATATTGCAATAGTTTCGTTTGCTTCTTCTTCGGAAATGATGTTCAATCCAAATCCAGTATGGATGATGACCCAATCACCTTCTTTAACTTCAGGAATGAATGTAAGGAATATCTCCTTGTTCACTCCACCCAGATCTACGATACCTTTATCATTTTCTTTTTTTATAAGTTTTCCCGGTATTGCCAGACACATATTATTTCCTTTTTTAACAATGAATAAATACTAATTTATTAACCACAGAGAACACGGAGAGCACAGAGAAAATCTCCTCTTGAGATTTATACGCCTTGGGCGTAGGAGTCCGACTTTAGTCGGGAGGTGTGTAATCCCCTCTAAAGAGAAGTCCTGATTGTTCTTAACTCACACTTCGTTGCAAGTCAAGTCCAATCTGTGAAAATCCGCATTATCTGTGTCATCCGTGTTCCAAATATTCAATTTTCAATTTTCAATTTCTTATTTCCCACAACCACCTGTCCGACAGATATCGAACCATCGTTAGAGGGTAAAATCGAGGGTACAAAAACTGTAAAGTTATTTTTCGTTAAAACCTTGCTGATCCCTTCTAGAAGGACTTTGTTCTGCATCACCCCACCTGAAAGAACAACCTTTCTTATCCCTGTCTTCCTGTGTGCTTTTTTAACTGCTTCCAATGTAAAATTAATGATCGTGCTATGAAATTTTTCTGCAATTCTGTGGTGAGGTTCTTTTCTTTGAACATCTTTTGCAACAGCCCGGATAAGAGGGATAATGTCTATCTTATCTTTTTCCAGATTGTATGGATAATTGTCTTTACCTGAAACGTCTTTTTCCGCACTTAGAAATTCCAGTGCCATTGCAGATTGAGCTTCAAAAGTGATTTCCGGAAAAAGATCGAGCATTGCAGCAACACAATCAAATAATCTACCCATACTGGAAGTCTGGAAAATATTGAATTTATTTTTTATCTGTTTTGAAATAATTCTCTTCTCGATTTCGGAGATATTTTCTAAGAAATCCGGGTCAATTCCGGCTGCCAATAGATATGCATAAGCTATCCTGATGGGATGTTTGATAGCAGCGTCTCCACCGGGAAGCGGCATATAGTTCAGGTGGAATAATCTTTCAAATTTTGAGTAATCTGCTAGGAATATTTCGCCACCCCAGATAGCTCCGTCCGTTCCGTAACCGGTACCGTCATAAGCGATACCGATAACCGGTTCGTTGATATGGTGCTCTGCCATTACAGCAGCAATATGAGCGTGATGATGTTGAACTTTTTTCAAGGGCAGACCTGTGCTTTCTGCAAACCGGGTAGTCATATAATCAGGATGAAGATCACAGACGACCAGTTCAGGTTCAAGCTCGAACCATTTCTTATATTTTTTGAGTGTATCTGTGTAAAAATCTAACGTTTGCTTGCTGTTGGAATTTCCAATATAAGGGGAAAGAAAAAAGGAATCTTCCTTGCTGAGTGCGAAAGTAATTTTCAGCTCTGCACCCGCACCAAGCGTCTGAACGGTTTTAAAAGGAAGTTTTAAGGGAGATGGGACATATCCACGGGATTTTCGCATCATCACATTTTGCGGTTTGGAAACACGTATCACCGAATCGTCAGAACGGTTCAGGATGGGACGATTATGGGTAAGAAAGAAATCACAAAGACCGCTCAGTTCTTTTTCTTCAGCAGCGATGGGTTCGTCGTGGAAATTTCCGGACGTCATTATCAAGAACGGAAGTTCGTTACTCAGTATCTGATGATGAATTGGTGCGTAGGGTAGAAAGACTCCCAGGTTCGGATTTTGAGGAGCAACGTTATTTTGTATTGGACTGGTTTCTTTTTTTGGCAAAATTACTATCGGTGCTGCAGGAGATTTCAGCAGTTCAAAATGCTCCTCGCTCATTTCTACAACTTCTGATGTTTTTTCATAATAACACATCACGGCAAAAGGTTTGTGCGGACGGTCTTTTCTTTTCCGGAGTTCGGAAACAGTTTCATAATTCGTTGCATCGCAGGCAATATGAAATCCGCCGATGCCTTTGATTCCGATTATTTTTCCCTCTTTAAGAAACTTAATTGTATTTGTAATCGGGTCGCTTTCCACTTCTTCAAAATTCTTATTAAGAAATTTCAATTGAGGACCGCAAGTTGGACAGGCGATGGGTTGAGCGTGAAATCTTCTATTCAGAGGATCGGTATATTCACCGTTGCAGTATTCACACATTTTAAAATTTTTCATCGAAGTAACCGGACGATCATAAGGTGTGTTTTCAATTATCGAATATCGCGGACCGCAATTTGTGCAATTTAGAAAAGCATAGTTAAAACGTGGATCGGACTCATCAAATAATTCACGAATACAATCTTTACAAACTGCAAGATCGGGAGATATCTGGGTGGAACCTTTTCTATTCTGGCTTTGTTGGATGGTAAATTCAGTGTAGGGAACATCTTCTTTTTCCTCGATATGGAATTCCCTGATAAATGCAGCGGGTGGATGTTCTTTTTTTATTCTCTCGACGAATAATTCCAGATTCTTTTCCATACCACAGGCTTCAATCTCAACCCCGGATGTCGAATTCAGAACATATCCTTTTAAACCCAGTTCTATTGCAGTTTTATAGACGAACGGTCTGAATCCCACACCTTGAACAATTCCGTTAATTTTTATTCTTAACATCAATTTTTCCCTTATCTATCGAGTTGCATCTTTCCTTTTTTTTGAGTTTAAAAGTCAAGTGAAATTGATAAAAAGGAATTATTCAGTTAAATATTTAATGTTACAGTAGCAATGAATTTATATAGAAAGTATAATAAACTTTTTTGCTTGACACTAAAGTATAATATTTAATGAAAGTCCACAAACTAAGGAGGAAAATCATATGGGAAAAGTTGCAATTACATTGAACGGTTCTGAAACAAAAAACATTTATCCGACTATGACGATCGCAGTATCTGCATTAGCTTGTGGAGATGAAGTCTTTATCTTTGTTCTGCCAAGCGGATTACCGGTTTTTGTAGATGGAAAGATCGCAGAGCTTAACAAAGCTGCACCGGCATTACCTGATCTTGAAGAGTTGTTTGAAGGTTATCAGGCACTTGGTGGACGCATTCTAGTTTGTGAGCTGGGATTTGAGGTTCATGGTTTAACAGAAAAAGACCTGATCGAAGGTTGTGAAATAGTTGGAGCTACTACATTTGTTGCTGAAGCTCAAGGTGCTCAATTAACATTATCATTCTAATAAAATAAAATAGGAGGAAATTATGGCTGTAAAAGAATTAGATTGCTTGGGAATGAAATGCCCGCAACCCATTCTTAAAGTTGTTGCATTGGTACCTACAATGGAAGCTGGAGATATTCTGGAAGTAAAAGCAGATTGCCCGTCATTCCCGGTAGACATCAAAGCATGGTGCGACAGAACAGGTAAAACATTGCTTTTCTGTATGGATGACGGTTCGGGATCTCATTCCGCGCAAATCCAGTTTTAACACATTGAAGGAGTGTATAATTTTATGCACTCCTTTCTTTATTTTTGAATATTAATTGTAATGAGGATAAATGGAAAAAGAAAATTTTAACCCTCAAATAGTTGGTTTTTTATGTAATTGGTGCACTTACGCAGCAGCAGATCAGGCAGGAGCTTCTCGCAAGGAAATTGATTCTTCTCTTAATGTTGTGCGTGTTATGTGTTCCAGCAGAATTGACCATAATTTATTATTAAATACATATTTCAGCGGGGCAGACGGAATTCTGGTTGCTGGTTGACAGCTAGGAGATTGCCATTACCAGGTTGGTAATTATTATGCAAGAAGAAGATTTGCTTTATTAAAAAAAGTAATGCAAACTTTAAATATCGATCCCGAAAGAATTCAACTTTCCTGGATCTCTGCTTCAGAAGGTAAAAGATATATAGAAGTCGTGAACGAGTTTTCCGAAAAGATCAGGAAGCTCGGTCCGAATCCAATAAAATCAGACACTCATCTTTAATCCAATTTATGAAAATAGATACATCACTCGAAATAGATTTTTTTTTGAAAATACAAATTCAAATCATTTAAGGAAATCAGATGGATAATCCAGAAAATGTTTTAATTATCGGTTCTGGTGTGGCTGGAATGGAAGCAAGTTTGATGCTTTCCAAAGCAGGTAAGAAAGTATATCTCGTTGAAAATCTTCCCATAATTGGCGGGAAGATAATCAAGAATGAGGAATCATTTCCCAATATGGATTGCTCAACCTGTCTTGTTGCACCGATCCAGCAGGATATACTTCAGGATGCAAATATTGAAGTTCTGACCTTGAGCACTGTGGAAAAAGTAACCGGTAAACCGGGAGATTTTAAAGTCACTGTCAGGAAGAAAGCACGATATGTGAGCTTGGAAGCTTGTCTTGGCTGCGGGGCGTGTTATCCTGT
>JAUXIJ010000124.1 GCA_030621085.1 Candidatus Cloacimonadota bacterium
TATAATAGCAGATCTGGACCAGGCTTTGGCAAATCTGTGAGAGACAGGGGTTTTGCAGGTTCCTGGTCCTGGCTGCTATCGGGCTGGCTCTGTCAGTGTACGGGATCATAGGCTGCCGGTACCTTACTGTGGATTCCAGGCCCGAGAGTATGAGTTTCTATGAGCGGCTGGGGTTTTAGGGTGGTGGAGAGGTGCAGGCAGACCGATTTTCCTAATTCCGAATCATTATGCTGTTTTACAGAATGCGCAGGTTATAGGTATATAAAACAACAATGTATACCTTACAACTTATTAACCATTTTGTAAGGTATAACCAGTAACTATATATACTCACCTTCTAAATTTATTTTAATATGCATCTGTATTATTCTTAGTATTCGGAAATTCGGCATCACATGAGGTGCAAACCCATACTTTCTTATTTTTTCTCGTCAGAAGCATTTTCATGTTATGAGGGCATATCTTTTGTCTCTCCTTCCCTTCCAGTCCCAAAACCTTGAATATCATTTCCTGTGCCCATTCGTTCACGAATATGTTGCAGCTTCCGTTCGATGCAAAATCTTCAAGATCGGGCAGGGCATCTTTTCCGACCTTGAGGATTATTTCAGAGACGTCATCAGCGCGGTCATCTATCTCCCAGTCTGACATATCATGATCCCATAGCGCCAGTTCAATGGTGCATACAAGGGGTCTGACAGATTTAACTCCCAGTTTCAGAAGTTCTTTTTCAGCGATATCACTTTTGGCTTTTCTTTTCGAGAATAACTGCAATGCAACTTTGAGAATATCGTTGAACTCTTCTTCTTCATCTTCGGTCTTAAGATATGGATACATGTTGTCTCACCCAGTCTTGTTTGAATTTCACAGGCACAGCGAATTTAAGGAAGTCAAGTTTGGGAGCTGGTATAAAACTCCAGCCATTTTCCTGAAGTTTTTCGATCAGGTAATCCTCTACAAAGGATTTTTCAGTGAAGCGGGGCATTTATTTCCTCTAATTTTTTGTTTAGTATTTTGAATTCATTCAATGCATCATTATGAACATCACACAATTCCGGTAATTTCTTTACGATTGGCAATTTTTGTGTGTAAATTTCTAAGGGCGTCTTGCCGTTTTCAGGATATCTTGTAACAGATACATGTGGAAGGGTAATAATGGCTAGATAATAAAGAGATGTAGAAATAGACATGCCTAAATAGGTCAACCTATAATAATTTTTAATATAACTTTCTAACTCTTTTGAATCTAGCTTTTCAAAATCATTTTTCAATTCTTCTGCATATATGGGATTGTATTTCAAAGCAACATTATATAATTCGGAAAAATTTTGCCTCATTTTTTTCCTAGATTTATCATTCATTCTAAACTTGGATATATTCTGCATTTCTTTTCCAATATCTTTTTTTGTATTTTTCATTTCCTTTAAAAACCTGCGAATATCCCAAGAAGACATATGAATTAACTTATTATTATCATGCCTAATTTCATCGATATATGATAAGAATAAATCGAACTGCCTAATCTCCCTTTTAACATTAAAACCTTCAAAAATTTCTAGTTCCCTAAGTTCTGAAAAAAGGGTTAAGTGGTCATTAAATTGTTCATATTTATCTTTCTGTCGTTTAATGGCCTTCTCATGTATCTTAATCGCCTGATGCCCAATATTTCGATATAATTCCTTTTCTGTTACTAGTTTTGTAACTAATGCGAGTGATTTATTTGCTTTTTCAACACTTTGCTGAAAATAAAAGACAGCCTGAGGGTAAAGTCGATTCTCATACAGAACTCTGCTGGCCTTCAAATCTGATTTTGCAATATCTAAAAGTTTCGCCTTCATCTTCATAACTTTACTTTTTTCTTTCCAGATAGCGATTCACTCATCAACCCTTTCTTAATTCTCTCCATTTTCTCCCTTCTCTTGAGCTCAAGCTCCAGCTTCATATGGAAGTGCTCAGAATCTCAGCGAAGCGGCGCTGTTTGGAATATTGGAATTTTATCAAGCTTTATCATGTTCTTTCATAACTTCCACTGGTGTCATTACAGCTTTGTTTATATCATAATCTGAATGATTCCACGTAATAAGGATATCGCTATGTTGTTCTGCATGCGCTCCGATGATAAAGTCCGGCAGTATACGCTTTATCGACCGCTTATTCTTCAACAAATTCTTTGCATAGAGTTCTCCAGCTCTTTTTGCAATTTTTGAGGAGTTATATTTCACTTCGATGTTATTAACAGCTAAGAACCGCTCTAATCGCTTTTCTTCATTTGCGGCATCATTTGATAGATATACCCCTGTGTAAAGTTCAGCGTAAACAATATCTGAAATATATATCTCATGGACTGCATTTCTTACCCAGGCAAAAAAACGGTCTGTATCGTTGGAAAATTTGTCTCCTTTGAAGTGGCTTATAATCACGTTGGTATCCAGTAAATACTTCATTTCTTCCCACGCATCCAGTTCACGATTTCGACTGCATCGTCCATTTCTTTAAATTTAGGATGTTTGTCCCATACACCCTTTGTCTCTTTCATGACCTTATCCCAGCTTTCATCTACTTTTTCCACCTGGATTTTCCCATGCTCATAAGAGATCTCTAAAATGTCACCTACAAAAATCCCGGCCTTTTTACGTATCTTTTCAGGAATCGTAATCTGATGTCTTCTTGCAACTTTTGTTCTCATCTGACCACCATAATCCTATTGGCAGGATAGGAATATAAAACTATTCAATCTTTATTTTCTTCCTCCCGGTCAGCAGTTCATTCATCAATCCTTTCCCGTTTTTCCTTTCTTATGTACCGGAGTGAAAAAGAAATTTAACCACAGAGAGCAGGGAGGACACAGAGGGTCATGATGCGCTGCACTGCGTCCCTTGTGGTGAGATACTAATGAATTCCAGCCCCAATCGATTCTACGGCTCTCAAGCCATCCCCTCCCGCACTGCTCTCACCCGTTCTTGTGGTGTGTGGGCTGGCAGGTTCTTGGTCCTGGCTGCTGTCGGGCTGGCTCTGTCAGTGTACGGGATCATAGGCTGCCGGTACCTTACTGTGGATTCCAGGCCCGAGAGTATGAGTTTCTATGAGTAGCAGGGGTTTAGGGTGGTGAAGAAGTACAGGCAGACCGATTTTGCTAAAACACCGATTTTCCTGACTCCGGATCATTATGCTGTTTTACAGAAGCTACAATATGCATTTTGAGGCAGCAACATGTCCAATAACTAACGGTTTTCAACAAAAATCAGAGGTCAATTTGCTTTTCTTTGAAAATCAAGTCAAACTCTGCCACATATTGGGAATAACATATTCCCTTAATAAGCAGGGTTGAGGTTTCTAAAACATACGCTCAAGGGCCTG
>JAUXIJ010000065.1 GCA_030621085.1 Candidatus Cloacimonadota bacterium
AAATATATCATATGGGCGGAGCTTTGAATAGAGGAAAATTAAATCTCTATCTCAACTATCCCAATAATCCTGCCAATGCGGTTCATCAGTTTTCATATTGGAATAACCTGATGGGTGATCCCGGTATGGAAATCTGGACGGGCATCCCCCAGGAACTGGCAGTCTCCTATCCAGATGAAGTAGCCTTAGGAACAAATTACTTCCAGGTAGATGTAGAAGACATGAATAGCCTTCCTGCTGAGAATGCCTGGGTTACGATATTGAAAGGAAATGATGAGATTTTTCAGACCGGATTGACCGATGAGAACGGTTCCATCATATTTTCTCTTGAACCAGGTGAAACCGGCGAAGTTACAATTACCGTAACAAAACATGATTTTATTCCTCATATAAATAGTTTTGATATTATTGCAGATCAAGCTCTGGTAAATGTTGCCGAATACCAGGTAGATGATGATAATAATGGTAGTTCCACAGGAAACGGAGATGGAATTATTAATCCAGGTGAAAACATTGAACTGAGCGTATCGCTTGAAAATTTTGGAACTTCGACGGTTAATTCTGTTTCGGCTGATATCAGCTCTCCCAGCGAATATATTACTATTACCGATTCGCATGAAGATTATGGTAATATTGCTCCCGGAAATTCAGTTTATTCCCCCGATGATTTTGATTTTATAGTGCATCCGGATGCACCCGATGGTACAATAATTCAATTGGATATTTCCATAACAGATGCTTTAGATTCTCAGTGGACAGACTATATTTTTCTGGCAGTAGAGGGAGCAAACTTGGTTTTTGTAGACTACACAATACTGGATTACGGGAACGGCATATTTGATCCTGGTGAAACCGCCGAATTATTGATCATGCTTGAAAACACCGGCAATGTGGGACTGGTTGCTGTATCTGGTACCATTAGCTGCGAAAATAACTGGGTGGATCTAGACGATTCAACTGGATTTTTTATTGAGATTCAGCCCGGCAACCAGGTCACTAATACAGGCGATACTTTTCAGATCAGTGCCGGAGCTATGCTGTTTCCCGGCACACAATTACTTTTCTATTTGCATCTTTATAATGCCGCAGGTTATAATGATACTATCCAGTTTGTGATAGATGTAGGCGTGGTAACTGTAAATGATCCGTTTGGCCCCGATGACTATGGATATTATTGCTATGATGACGGTGATACCGATTATTATAATGTTCCTGTCTATCAGTGGGTAGAAATAGATCCGGTGTATGGTGGAAATGGAACCGTAATACCTCTTACGGATAATGGAAATATGGGCGATACCGATTTGATAGATCTTCCTTTCAATTTCAAATTCTATGGAGTCGATTATTCTAATATCACTGTTTGTTCAAACGGTTGGATAGCACCGGGAGAATGTGACCTTAATTCCTTCATGAACTGGAACATCCCAGCACCCGGCGGACCATCACCCATCATTGCTTCTTTCTGGGATGATCTAATTATCATCAACGGCAATGTATGTTATTATTACAATGAAGACATGCATTTTTTTGTAGTTGAGTGGTCGCATTTAATTAATGAATATAATGGTGCTGAAGAAACTTTTGAACTTATTATCTATGATCAGGATTATTATCTAACATCCACCGAAGATAATGAGATCTTATTCCAATATAAAGTTGTGAATAATGTAGACCAGGGAAATTATGGCGGTGCTCTTGTAAACCACGGGCAATATGCCACTGTGGGAATTGAAGATCAGAGTGGAACGATCGGCACGGAATATACTTACAACAACACCTATCCAACTGCTGCCAAACCCTTGGGAAACGAAATGGCGATATTATTCACCCTGCCTCCTATTCAATATGAGGAACCCTATCTGGTAATAACCGATTATCTCATTTCTGATTTCAACGGGAATGGCCAGATAGATTATGGTGAAAACATCGATCTGGGTATCGAGCTTACAAACCTGGGTATAAATACTGCGCATAATATCTCAGCAACTCTTTCTACATCCGATGAGTTTATTACCTTAAACAGCAATTTTTCAGTTTATGATAATATTAACGGTCTGGAAAGCGGGATAAATCTTACTTACTATAATTTTGATGTGGCGGAGAACTGCCCCGATGGGCATATGGCAGCAATGCAGCTTAATGTTAGTTGTGATGAAAATGACTGGGAAATTTATTTTGGATTGGAAATTAACGCACCGTTTATAAATATTCAATCTGTATATATCGATGATGAAAATAATAATATTCTCGACCCCGGAGAAAATGCAGACATGATCGTAACTTTTATAAATAATGGGGGATCCGAAGCATTTTCCCTGCAAACAGAGCTATTATCAAGCGATCCCTATTTTACATTAAACTCGAGCACTTACAGTCTGGGTGATCTTCCATCAGGTGAAGAAGTACAAGCTGTTTTTAATGTTTCTGCCACTTCTAATGCTCCTTTACGGCATGAAGCGCTGATTAACTGGAATATGACCTCTGCGGTTAGCTATTCAACAAGTGGAGAATTTTCTCAATTCATTGCTCAGGTTCCGGTCTTCTTTGAAGAGTATTTCAATTATTTTCCACCTCTTTCCTGGCAGATGATAGGTAATGGATGGCTTTCTAATCCTGCAAACTTAGCAGGAGGACAACCTCCAGAGATTGCTGTTGTATATATTCCACCTCTCTACTCAGAACAGAAACTTATCAGTGCTCCCATAAACACTCTGGGGTCGATGGAATTGGAATTGGAATTTAAACACATCCTTCTGGAAAATTTAAGATCGTACATTGTGGCAATAGAAACCACCGATGATGGTGAGAACTGGACAACCATCTGGGAAGCTTCGGGAAATATTCCTGCCACTACAGAAAATATTTCCATGACCGGGGGTGATGTTGGCTCGCCTGATTTCCAATTTGCTTTTGTTCTCAGGGGAATTGAGAACATGGTTATAGCCTGGGTCTTCGATGATGTTATTTTTAATTCGGTAGATGTGGAACCTCATGGATTTATTGTGGGGGATGTTGTTTTAAATGGCGGGAACGGCAATATAGAAGATGTGGTTGTTTCTGCAGGTGGAATATCCAGGCATCCTGATGTTAATGGACATTACTGTTTACCGGTAGCAATGGGAGTATACGATATTACAGCATCGCTTCCCGGTTATATTACAACTTATGTAGAGAATATATCTGTAGGTTTATGGGAAACCGTTGCAGTTGATCTTATCCTTGATGAATTAACCTCAGCCGATCCACCTCAAAATCTCTCTGCGACCACATATTATAACAATGTTACATTGAACTGGGAAATGCCCGGCTCAGAACAGATAGCAGAGAAAATTGGTACAAAAAAAGAAACTTCCATTCAGAAAAATTCAATTTCAAGGAATGAACGTTCTTTCATTGGGTACAGAGTTTATAGAAATGATGAAGTAATACATGAAATATCCAACCTTTATTACACATCCTATCAGGATTTTTATTTAACGGCAGGTGAATATATTTATTATATTACTGCTGTTTATTCCGATGGAGAATCTGATCCATCCAATTCTGTATTGGTGAATATTGTGCTTGCTCCACCTCAAAACCTTACCTATCAGGTTAACAGTGGTAATATTGTTCTTCTGCAATGGGATACACCTCCCGGAGATGAAACCAGAAATATCACCGGCTTTAGAGTTTACAGAGATGATGTGATGTTAGAGGAGACTGTGGTAGAATTCTATGTGGATCTGAATGTTCCCAATGGATCTCATAATTATTATATCACCGCCCTTTATGGTGAATATGAATCCGAACCTTCCAATATAGTTGAAGTTGAAATTACTAGTGCAGGTAACGATCTGCTTCCGATAGAAACAAGTCTGGGAGTAAATTATCCCAATCCTTTTAATCCGCAAACTATCATCAGTTTTTCTATAGCACAAACGACTTCGTTTGTAACCCTAGATGTGTACAACTTAAAAGGACAAAAAATTAGATCTCTTGTTAAAGAAATGAAAGATCCGGGATATTATCAGGTAGTTTGGGATGGCACCGACGATACAAAAAAACCTGTTGCCAGCGGACTTTATTTCTACAGGATGAAAACACTGGATTATCAGAATATGAAAAAGATGATATTGTTGAAATAAGAAATGATTCGACAAAAGTTTGAACCGTAAGATTTAATGAAAGGAATCACCCAACAAGCCAGATCGAGACGATCGCTTTACATATTAAGCACAGGTTTATACTTCAGTACCGCTTTCTCAAATTCCCGCACTAGGGAATCCATCAGTTCTTTCACAGGAACGATCTTATCAACGCGCCAGGCATTGGCTCCGGCAAAGCTGAAACCGTTTTTCAATTCACCGATCTTTGCTTTCATCAAAGCATTGGCAATGCAATAGAGTGAATTCCTGAAATCGCAGGTTTTCAGGCATTTCCAGGGGCAGCGGAACGGTTTTTTAATTCCCGCTTTCACATCCGTGAGGAAGTCATTCAAAATGGCGCGTCCCGGCAAACCCACCGGACTCTTGATAATGACGATATCTTCCTTTCTGCACTTTATGAACTGGTTTTTAAATTCGATAGCGGCATCACATTCTTCCGTGACTACAAAACGGGTTCCCATCTGCACACCACTGGCACCCAATTTTATAAATTTATAAATATCTTCTCCATCGTAAATTCCACCTCCGGCAATAACCGGGATTTTTTTATCATATTTAGTTTCGAAAGGTTTAATTGCTTCGCAAACATCGGGAACTATATTTTCCAGGGTAAATTCAGGATCATTTATCTGGTCTTTTTTAAATCCAAGATGTCCACCGGCCAATGGGCCTTCCACCACCACTGCATCCGGAACATGAGCAAAATTCTTATCCCAGCTTTTGAAAATGAGCTTAGCCGCACGAGCAGATGAAACGATCGGTGCAACTTTTGTTTTCGTCTTTTTAAGTTCTTCTACAGTCATTCCATCTGGTAATTTCAAGGGTAGTCCTGCACCCAGGAAAAGAATATCAACCTTTTCTTCAAAAGCCAGTTTTACTATTTCATCATAGTCGGAAATGGCAACCATTATATTCAAGCCGAGGATTCCGTCAGTCAATTTTCTGGCTTTGCGAATTTCACGCTGTAAGGCAATTTTATTTGCTTCTCTATATGTTTTTCCGGAATTATTTTCCAGCAGTCCCAAACCTACAGAGGAAATTACTCCGATTCCTCCGGAATTTGCCACAGCAGAGGCTAACCCTGACAGCGATATTCCCACTCCCATTCCGCCCTGGATGATGGGTATTCTTGCGATCAGGTTTCCTATTCTTAATTCCGGTATTTTAATCAATTTATCCTCCTCAAATTTTCGACTATATCTGTCCTGTAGTCGAAAGCATTGTAAAAAAATTACGCTCTTATTTCAATTCCTTTAAAGATAATTTCCATCATTTGCTTACTGTCTTTTTCCAGATCCTGCTCTTTCTGAATGAAAAGGGGATATTCCAGACCTTTTATAGCAATTGCGATCATATGAACAACGACATCTATATCACAGGGTGTAAAAATGTTTTGCTGAATTCCCTTATTTATCAGATCGCTTAAGGTTTTGTTTTCGAAACTATAAAAATCTTCCCTCACCTTTTCGATGAAAAAATAGTGATCCAGATATTCGTTGGTGAGTGTCTTGTAATAATTGCTAAGCTCTTTTAGATGCAGCATTCTGGTGCGAACATATTGCATGATTTTATCTTGTGGACTGTAAGCAGTCTGGATAGCATTAATCAATTTCTGTCGGAAAAGATCGGAATCTATTCGTACGATTTCGGCAAAGATATCCTCTTTGTTCTTGAAGTAGTAATACATGGTAGATTTTCCCATTCTGGCTTTAGTAGCAACCTCGTCCATAGTAGTTTTTTTAAAGCCGTATTGCGCAATCAATTCTTTAGTTGCTGAAATTATCCTGTCTTTTTTTTCATCCATCTATTACTTCTTTCACTCTCTTCGACCAAATCCGTTTTGTGGTCGAAATGGTCAAGAAAAAAAATTGAGATTCCGCCCTGGGTGGATAAATTATCGCCGAATGCCTATGCAACCTCATCCTCCGGTCTTCGGGAAATTGAGTAAAGAAGGAGAGAGGTCTAAGCCATCTGCAGAAGAATTCCTGAATAAATTTGCTTGAATCATTTAATTTCATTGTATTGAATATTATTCTGCTTGACATCTATTTCCATCTAATCAATTTTTTTTATGTTTTTTATTCTTATTTTCAATACATGTTTAATCGGGAGTTTTATGAATGTAAAAGTATTATTCATTATTTTTAATTCCGTTAGATTTTCCCCATCAGATATTCCAAAACTCAGAGGTTTCTTTTCAAGTAAATATCCAGAGGATAGTGAATTTCACAATCATTTACCGGAGGGCAGCTTTTCCTATAAATTTCCACAGATTCAATATCGCATAATAAATCACCATCCCGCTTTAATCGGTATTGAAAAAGGTATCGGTATTTTGAAAAAACTCTTTTTTGATCTCGAAGATATTATAATAAATAATAGGAAATATCAATTGCATGAAAAAGAAATAATGCTCAGGGAATATAAACTGGGAGTTGCTAAAGACTTTATACAATACAAATTCATTTCACCCTGGATGGCATTGAAAGAAGAAAATTATGAGAGGTATAAAACAAAAAACAAGTTCGAGCAGCAGATTTTTTTGAAACATATTCTTCGCGAAAACCTGAAAACTCTTTCAAAAGGATTCAAGTATTGGATCGAAGAAATCGAAAAGATAAAAGTGGAAGGCTATTTCAAACCCAAACGGGTAAATTTTAAAAATCAAAAAATGCTCTGCTTTACCGGTGAATTTATGACTAATTTCCACATACCGGATTTTATGGGATTGGGAAAACAAAGTGCCCGAGGATTTGGTGTGGTGAAGCGACAATATGCATAATGTAGCATTTGTTGGTAAACGTCGCCGGAACTCGAATGCGACAATGCGCATTGTCGCATTCGGGGAGATGAAAAAAATGAACAATGACAACAATATATTTCATACAAAAAACGTTCCCATTTGTAACGAAACGCATCGTCGTCTTCGAGGAATGATCAATGATGTTTATATTTTCGATTCTTGACAAAAACGGAGATGAAAATCTTTGTCTGCATTGCGATGATTGAATAAATAAATTGAAAAGACTTTAACGTTACTTTGGAGGTGAAGGATGATAAATGGGATTGCAGAACTTGGAAAATATGAAAAAACAAATAATCCAAATATCTCGAATTTTGATATTTGGTTGGAAGATTCTTTTGATGAAACAAGTTATCCACATTTGCTTTTGATTGAATTTAAAAAAGAAAAGAACGAAAAAAAGGAAAGTTTGTTAGATGAAGAATGGAAGTGGGTTTTTAACAAGATTGATTATCGAGAACACAGTTCATCTTTAAAATCAAAACTTCTTTATAAAAGAGGAAAAGGAAGTAATGGACCTGATTTGACTCCAACAAGTAAAGTTACCGAATTAGGTAAAACTTTTGAGAAAAAAATTATGAAGTGGTTTGAATCAAATAAAAATGATAATTCTTTAAACGATGTTGATAAGTATTTTCTTAATTCAATAGAAGCTGAATTTAAAGAGAAATCTGATGAAATTTTGTTTCAACTGAAAGAGAAGACGGAATCGATTGATACCAAAGGTTTTGTATTATCAATTGCATTCAGGGAAAATGAAAAACAAAAATTTATTGGAGACTTCGATTTCTTTTCCAAATTTATTACAGAGAAAAGTAAAATTGATTATAAATACTCAAGAACATTCAACAGATCTTCATTCTCCGAAAACAAATTATGTTCTATTTGTAAAACAAAGCAACCGGAAGTATTTGGATATTTTACTTCATTAAAATTCTATACTGTCGATAAACCCGGAATGGTTACAGGTGGACTCGATCAAAGTAAAAGCTGGAAAAATTATCCGATCTGTCTCGATTGTGCTCTCGATGTTGAACTTGGAATAAAAATGATGGAAAAGAATCTTTCATTTAGTTTTTATGGTTTGCGCTATTATTTAATTCCCAAGACAACAAATAAAAAAGGAAAAGAAGATACTATTGAGGAAATTATTACGTACAAAAAATCACAAAGAATAAACGATAAAGACAGGTTGAGGATAACAAATGCAGAAAATGAAGTTTTCAGTATTCTTCAAGAACAGAAAAATAGTATAACTTTCAATCTTCTCTTTTTTGATAAACCTCAAAAAAGTGTTTTCCGAATTTTAGCTTCAATCGAGGATATTTTGCCTTCGCGAATCAAACAACTTTTTGAAACAAAAGATTTTGTAGATAATATGATTTTCTTCAAAGAATTTAAAGAAGGAAAACAAATGTTCAGATTCAACTTCGGCGTTCTGCGAACATTTTTTCCAAACAGCAAAATAGAAGGAAATCACGATAAATTCTTTTTGGAATTAACTCAAAAGATATTCAATGATACAAGAATCGATTATCAATTTATCATTCAACAGATAATTTATCATTTAAGAAATTGTTTTGTCAGTGACCAATATTTCTGGTTTGATTCTATAAAATCTTTTATGTTGATCAATTTTTTAAACAACTTAAATCTATTCAGATTAAAAAATAAGGAGGACAAAATGGACAGTCAATTCTATGAATCTTTTGAAATAAATTCAAAAGACGAGTTGGAATCAAAGGTCGAATTATTCTTTGAGGATTTCAAGGGATTCTTCGTAGGAGATGTGCATCGGAGCATTTTTTTGGTTGGAGTATTATCGCAATTTCTGTTGAATATCCAACAGAGAGAAAGAGGAGCAACTCCCTTCAGAAGTAAGCTCAAAGGATTAAAAATGGATGGTCGGGATATTACTGCTTTGCTTCCTGAACTCATCGAAAAGTTAGAGCAGTATAAATCAAATTGGTATGTTCCGTTGGAAAACCTGATTTCCAAATACTTGATTGCTGCAGGTGATTTCCGAAAATGGAATATGTCGATCGACGAGATGAATTATATTTTTGTTCTGGGAATGAATCTATCAAAATATTTTAAAATCAAAACAGAAGAAAAAAATGAGGAGGAATAAATATGAGTGAAATCAAAAACAGAAGTGAGATATTGTTTTTATACGATATCCAAAACGCAAATCCAAACGGTGATCCGAATGATGAAAACAAACCGAGAATGGATGAGGAAACAGGGAGAAATCTGGTAACAGATGTTCGTTTGAAAAGGACTATTCGCGATCATATTAACGAAAAAGGGAATGATATTTTTGTGCGGGAAGTGGTTTATGACAAAGATGGACACATTCAAGATGCAAAACTTCGAGCGGCTGATTATTTATCTGAAGATAAAGATAAAATCAAAGAAATGTCGGCAGAAGAACAAAAGCAATTTATCTCAAAAACGATTCTATCAGAATGTATCGATGTTCGTTTATTTGGTGCTACAATTCCTTTAGATTTGAAGGTTTTTGATGGGAAGAAAACAAAAAATATAACCAGTTCAATAACTTGGACAGGACCGGTTCAATTCAAAATGGGAAAATCTCTTCATTCCGTAAAAATTCAGCATATCAAAGGAACAGGAGCTTTTGCTTCCGGGAAAGATGCAACTAAAAAAACATTTCGGGAAGAAGACATTCTTCCATATTCTTTAATCGGGTTTTACGGAATTGTAAATGAGAATGCTGCAAAACATACAAAACTGCAAACAGAAGATATCGAGTTATTGAAAGATGCGATTTGGAACGGAACTAAAGGATTGATCTCTCGTTCAAAATTCGGTCAAATGCCGAGATTGCTTTTATTCATCAATTACAAAGAACCCAATTTCTTTATCGGTGATCTTGATAACTTGTTAAAATTAAATTCGGACAAAAGAGATGAGCAGATTCGACAACCTGAAAATTACAAAATTGATGTTTCAAAGCTTCTTGAGATGATTGAACTTCATTCTGATAAAATAGAAACAATTGAATTCAAAGTAGATGATCGAATACGATTTGTGAAAAACGGTGAAGAAATAAAGTTGAGTGATTTAGAGAAATTTACAGAAATCTCTCTGTAATGGAGGGGATTATGGATAAAATTCTCAAATTCAAAATTTGGGGAGATTACGCTCATTTTAAGAAATTTTATACAACAACTTCTCCTCTTACTTTTGAATTTCCACCACCGCCAACAATTATCGGAATTATCTCTGCAATTATCGGTTTGGATAAAAACGAATATCTCGAACATTTCCAAAATCCAGAAGAATTCAAAATCGCATTATCGATTCAAAATCCAATTAAGAAAGTTCGTTGGTCCCAAAACTTAATTGATACAAAACATCATTTCTGGCGAATTAAAAACAGAACTCAAATCCGTATCGAATTCCTTAAAGATTCTGCTTTTGTAATTTATTTTTTTCATAAAGATAAAAATATTTATGATCGATTGAAAAGGAATTTGGAAAATCATAAATCTGTTTATTCGGTTTCGTTAGGTTTGAGTGAACTTTTGGCAAATTTTGAATTGATCGATGAAACAAAAATTGAGAATTCTAAAAGTGATGATTGGACAAATATTGATTCTGTTTTACCGTATTCTTATTTGCAAGATGATAACTCTTTAGATTTTGAAGTCAGTCGAGAGATCTTTAAAGTAAATTTTCCAATATCGATGCAACCGAATCGTGTTGTAAACAAACGGGAAGATATTCTTTTTGAGAGAAACGGAAAACCGATAAAATGTAAGGTGAAAGAATTTTGGAAAACAAGAAAAGGAGAGAACATTGTTTTCTTCTAAAATCTATTCACATCCTGATAAATTACTTTTGGATCATTTACAAAATGTTTCTGATTCCTGTTTGAAAAAATTCAAAGAAACAAAGCATAATTTGTCTTCATATTTTCCAAATGATTATTGGGAAAAGCTTGTCTATTTGATGGGCTTTTCCCACGATTTTGGAAAAGCTACTTCCTACTTTCAGAAATATCTTTTTGAAAAAGATGAAGATAAAAGAGTTATAATGAAGAATCAGCCGGAAACAAGTCATTCACTGATTTCGGCAGTTTTCACTTTTTGGATAGCAAAAGAATATGTGAAAGATAAAATTGGCGAATTTTTACAGATGATGCCTTTCTTCCTTTATTTAATAGTCAAAAAACATCACGGGAATATCAATAATCCGATTCCGTTTTCAGATGAATCGAACGAACTTGATATTCCAATTGAACATCTTGATAAACAATTTGAAGCTATTGATAAAAATGAATTACAATTTCTTTTTGATAAAATTAACGAGAGACTTTCAGTAAATATTCAAGTTGAGAATATACCGAAATCATTAAAAGAATATTTCAAAAAAGAATTAAGAAGAAAAGAAAAAAGAGTTTTTAAACGATTTAATAAAAAAATCGAATATTATTTAATTTTCCAATTTCTTTATTCGTTACTTTTGCATTCGGATAAAGAAGATGCGATTTTTGGAAGAGTTGATCAAGACTGTCATATCAAATTAGAAAATGATTTGATAGAAAAATATAAAACTTTGAAATTCGGTAAACCGGAAACAAAAATAGATGAAATTCGTGAATCAATTTTTCAGGATGCAAATGCTAACATTTTACAAATAGATTTGAAGAATAAGATTTTTTCTTTGAATGTTCCGACCGGAAGCGGGAAAACACTCACCTGTTTATCGACTGCCATAAAATTGAAATCACGATTAGAGAAAACCGGAATCAAACAGCGAATAGTTTATGGTTTACCTTTCACCAGTATAATAGATCAAAATTATAATGTATTTGATGAAATCCTTAAAAATCCTGAAAGTGATATTTTGTTAAAGCATCATCATCTTGCAGAAATTTCTTATAATCAAAAAGACAACGAAGCAGAATTTGAACCTGAACAGGCAAAATTTATGATAGAAAGTTGGGAATCGGAAATTATTGTTACGACCTTTTTCCAGATATTTCATACATTATTTTCCAACCGAAATCGGATGATCCAAAAATTTCATAAACTGGCTAATTCAATAATTTTATTAGATGAAGTGCAAACGATTCCTTATAAATATTGGAAACTTGTTCGAGAAACACTGTTTAAATTTTCTGACATTTTTAATGTTTATTTTATTTTGATAACAGCAACGCAACCGAGAATTTTTGAATCAAGTGAGATTATAGAATTAGTTCCCAATAAATCGGAATATTTTTCTCAATTCGATAGAGTTAATTTGAATTTTGAATCAGAAAGTATCGAGTTACAAAACTTTATTGAAAAATGTAAAAATGAGATAAATAATTCCGATGAATCTTTTTTGTTTGTGATGAATACGATTAATTCTTCAATCGATCTATTTGAGAATTTGAAAAAGATGGATTTAGATGCTGAATATTTTTATCTTGCCACGAATATTATTCCCAAACACCGTTTAGTAAGAATCAATAAAATCAAGAAATCCAAAAAAAGAAAAATAATTGTATCTACACAAATGATTGAAGCAGGTGTAGATATCGATATTAAAAATGTTTGGCGTGATTTTGCTCCTCTTGAATCTATCAATCAGGTTTGCGGAAGATGTAATCGTAATTTTTCAGAGAAAAAAGGAAATGTGCGGATATTTGAAATACTAAATGGAAATCATAATAATACTCCTTTTTCAAAATATATTTATGGGAAATCTGCTCTGAGTATCATTGAAACAAAAGAATCGTTAGGGAACAAAACAAGAATTTCAGAAACAGAATTCTTGAAAAATATGGATTCGTATTATCAAATTATAAAAGATAAAGTTGCGGAAGATGAATCTGATAAAATTTTGGTTTTTTTGGAAAATTTGCAGTTTGCCGATTTGTATAAATCCTTCAAATTGATCGATAATGAATTATATAAAAGAAAAGATGTCTTCGTTGAATTTGGCGAAACTGCAAAAGAAACTTGGCAGAAATTCATTAATCTAAAACAAATCAAAGACACATTCAAAAGAAAAACAGAATTTTTGAAATTCAAAAAAGATTTCTATGATTATGTGATTTCTGTTCCTGAAAAATATGTACCTGAAAAAGAATACGAAAACACAGGAATTGTTTATATTCCAAATGATGCTGTCGAATCCTGTTATGATGTACACACCGGCTGGAAACGAACAGATGATAATTATATATTTTGATTGGTGGTTGTAATGCACCGCAACAGTCAAAAGCGCATTTACGGGGATTATGTTTATTTCATCACCTGTGATGTGGAGGATAAGATTGAATTTTTTAAAGAGGAAATATTTTGTGAATTGTGGATCGAGGAATTGAGATTGGCAAAAGAGATAAAGAAATTTGAGCTTTATGCTTTTTGTTTAAATTATGAACATTTCCATTTATTGATCAAGCCGAACAAAACAAATTATTCACAGATCATGCATTTTTTCAAAAGACATACATCAAGAAATATAAACATCATTTTGGGATATAATAAAATTGATTTGGATAAAATGATTCATTCCGTTGAAGGCGACGTTGGCAAAATTCATCATGTTGTTCCCGAAGGCGACGTTGGCCAACGTCGCCTTCGTGAATTCGATAAAACGACATATCAATATCGGCAACAATACATTGCGAAATTTGGGAATGATTTCGATCACCCAAAATTCAAATGGCAAAAATCATTTCATGATCATATCATCCGGGATGAAAAAGATTTACAAAATCATTGGAATTATACGATGTATAATTTCCTCAAACATAACCTGCCGGAAAATTGGCAATACACGGGATTGAAATCCCCGGATTTGATCGACGATGTTGAATGAAAGCGGCGTTGTTGGTGACGTTGTTAGCGACGATACCATCGTCGCCTTCGGAGGGAAACATGGAATTATATTTAAACACATACGGCACATATCTACACAAAAAAGGAGAAATGTTCGAGGTTCGTATCGAGGACGAAAGCAAACGTATTTCTCCCAAAAGAATCTCATCGATCATCATTTCCAATGCAGCCCAAATCACCACCGATGCTATTCAACTTGCGCTGGAATATAATATCGATATTGTATTTTTGGATAAATACGGTAATCCTTATGGTCGTTTATGGTTACCTAAATTGGGAAGTACAACTTATATCCGCAGGAAGCTTCTGGAAATCTACCAGGAAGATGCCGGTCTTGAATTTGTGAAAAACTGGCTTAACCGCAAAACTGAGAATCAACTTCGTTTCCTGAAGGAGATCATAAAAAAAAGACCCAGCATAAATTTTGGAGATAAGGTGGGAGAGATCGTACGGCTAAGAGCGATTTTAAACAATTTCAATGGTCAACTTTCCGATCTCGCCCTTAAAATTTTGGGGATCGAAGGAAATATTTCACGCATCTATTTCAAGATAATCTCGATGCTGATTCCAGACCGTTATACGTTTTCCGGTCGCTCATCCCGCCCCGCCAAAGATCCTTTCAATGCCTTCCTGAATTATGGCTATGGTGTGCTTTATAGCAAAGTGGAAAAAGCTCTTATCATTGCCGGTCTCGATCCTTATATCGGTTTGCTTCATACAGATAATTATAACAAGAAATCTCTTGTATTCGATTTCATCGAACCTTATCGGACTCTGATCGACGAACCGGTATTCTATCTATTTTCTCGTCGCAGGATAAAACCGGAATTTTATACAGACATCAAGAATGGATTCCTGCTGAATGAAGAAGGCAAGAAATTTTTCATTACGGTTTTAATGGAACACTTCGATGACAGGATCAGACATAAAAACCGAAATATGAAAAATATCAATCAAATACAGGCAGATGCTCATGCTTTTGCGAATTTCCTGATCGGTAAAAGAAAATATTATTGAAAGCGACTATGCGTATTTTTCTCCGAAAGCAATGTTGGCCAACGTCGCTTTCAGAAAAAACCGGAGGTTTTATGTTAACCTGGGTAATGTATGATATTCCAAAAGATAAAACACGAAATAAAATTGCCAAACTCTGTGAAGAAGCCGGCATTTACCGCGTGCAATATTCTGTGTTTTTGGGTGATATGAATAACGCTCAACGAAAAGAACTGATTGCCGGTTTCATGGAATTGATGAACAAAGATGAAGATTCTATCTATATCTTTCCCATGTGCACCGATGATTTTAAGAAATGCAAGCTTTTAGGGCAAGCCTTCGATAAAGAACTGATAGCTGACGAAGTAAAAACGCTATTTCTATGAGTGATTCCAAAATCTTTGTAACTCCTTCCGAGGTGATAGAATATCTTTTCTGTCCCAGATTTATCTATTATATGAATGTTCTGAAAATCGGACAGCACGAACACCGCAGAACCCTGGTGAATAAAGGAAGAGATATCCATCAATTAAAAGTGGTTCAAAATAAAGAATATTTAAGAAAGAAAATTGGTGCTATAGATAAAAAGCTCGATGTTTATCTAACTTCCAAGAAGCTGAAATTAGTAGGAAGAATAGATGAAGTGCTGTTCCTGGAAAATAATAATGCAGCTCCGATGGATTATAAATATGCCTTCTGGGAAGATAGAATTTACAAAACCCTCAAAATGCAGCAAACTTTATATGCCTTGCTGATCGAAGAAAATTTTAATAAAAAAGTAGAAAAAGCCTTTCTCGTTTATGTGCGCAGCAAGAATCATCTCGAAGAAATTCGCATCACAGAAAATATGAAAAAGGAAGCAATGGAAATTGTTAATGAAATTTTTGATATTCTGAATATTAATTACTTCCCCAATAAAACAAAGGATAAAAAAAAATGTTTGGATTGCACTTACAGAAATTTGTGTGTAGTCTGAGACAAAATTATTGACATATTAACGTCAAATTCGCTCTTTATAGATTTATAGAGGTGTTAACAAAAGTCTGAGAGGTGGAAATTGACCAAAATTTCTGGTATGCTTGGAAAGTCATCTAAAATATAAGATGATTTTTGTTTTGATAACCTGTTATAATGAAAATACTTAAAAATTTTTCGCCTTTGAATTAATTGTCCAACAGAACAAGGATTGAAACATTCACCATTTCCCGTTTGAGTCCGCTTTTTTGTCTTTGAATTAATTGTCCAACAGAACAAGGATTGAAACTAAATTTCCGCTCTTTTGTACTCCAAACCGATAAACTTTGAATTAATTGTCCAACAGAACAAGGATTGAAACTGATTTCCTTGATCTCGCCACTCAGATCAACCATCCTTTGAATTAATTGTCCAACAGAACAAGGATTGAAACTCAACGTGATCCTTGACTATAATCTTAACGGTTTCGCTTTGAATTAATTGTCCAACAGAACAAGGATTGAAACACGTCGAAACCTGAGTATAGTTAATAGTATCTAAGAAAACTTTGAATTAATTGTCCAACAGAACAAGGATTGAAACATAGATCGGAATTAGAGAAGTCGGTATAGCCTCTAATTCTTTGAATTAATTGTCCAACAGAACAAGGATTGAAACATA
>JAUXIJ010000046.1 GCA_030621085.1 Candidatus Cloacimonadota bacterium
GGATGCACTATATCTTAGTGGACCTCGACCAGCATGAAGGTTGTGGGCAAATTTCCATTTCCCATTTTCATATCCTAAGCGATATTTCGCTCCGCTGAAGAATGTGATCTGACCTGATCCGGTTCCATTCTGCTGATCAATCACCAGATCATATTTTTCTTTTCTTATTTTTTTGAAAGTCTTGATTCTATCTAAAAAATATTTGAAACCTTTTACCTTTTCGATCGTAATCACTTTATTCAGATAAGGATTATTAAAAAGAACTTTATCATAAGGTTTGCTTACCAGAAAATCAATTTTAGAATCAGGAAATCTCTTACTTAATACATCAAAATAAGAAGTTGTAAGAAGGACATCGCCATACGGCTTTATTTGAATAATAAGTATCTTTTTTATATTGTCTAATTTCATATTAAAATACAAGTCATTTTTTGTTTTTGTAATCTATGTATTCTTTTTCTTCCATTAACTCAGAACCAAATTTGAGATTTATTTCTTTTTTGATAGCTGCACGGGTATCATTTTCAAAATAAACATTTCGTGCCAATTGAATAAATTTTTCGCCAAAGTTTTGATTTGCTTCTTCAATTCTGATATCATCTTCAATGTGCCAAAGTTTGAGATTCACTTTTTTTAATTTTTTGAACTCATCTGAATCGTTTGTAATTCCAAGAGAATTCATATCGTTCTTGAGAAATTCATATTCTTTTCTTACATTAGCTAATTTTTCAGCATTTTTAAATTTTTCTGTTTTGATTTCCAGTATTGTAACTTTATCAACAAGTTCGCCGATCGATACTTCGGTTTTCATTTCCTATCTCCTTAGCTATGCTCTTGTAAGAGCAGATAATTATTTATATTTTATCTGCCAAATGAAAAAATAAAATTTTAGTTTCCTTGAGCAAGACATTCAATATCAAGTTCCGATAATATTGAAAAGAACTATCTGGTAAGTCCATCAAAAATTTCTCCTAACTGTTTTGTCAGATTTCTGTAGTTAAATTTCTGAATTTCAACTTCATTAACTTCAAGATCAGTAATATTTTTTTTCCAATTATAATAATAATATTTAATCTTAGATACTATTTCAGTATGATCATCAATATTTACAACTGAACCAGTTTTTGTTGATTTTATAAGATTAGCAACATCACTATGATCATTGTTGATTAATAATATTGGTTTATGAGAATTTATGTATTCCAAAGCTTTCCCAGTTAATACAAAATCTGTTGCAGGTGAATTCACTAAAGTAACAACAAGCAGATCTGATGACATTATATTATTTATGCATTCTTTATGTGGTAAGAATCCTAAATAATTTATAAGATTCTTCTTTACACAACCAGAATGTAATTTTTTTAATTTTTTAAAAGGCAAATTTGTTGCTATGTTAAGTTTTATTTCAATATTTTCCTTCATAAATAGGTGATAGATTGCATCTAATAATGGTTTTAATGGTGTTATACTACTGAATGTTCCGTTATAGGCTATTTCAAAAACATTATTTCTACCAACCCTTTCAACCTTTTTAAAATCATCAGCATCAAAACCATTTGTAATTAAACTGAATTTTTCAAAATACTTAGGAAAGGATTCATAATAAATTTTTAAAAGATTAGGTGTTACTAATATTATCTTTTCAGATGCCTTAAAAGCTTTCCCTTCTAGCAACTTTGCTTCTCGTGCAGCCTCAATATTGGAGTTTAAAATATTGTATTGATTGAGTGAAAAAGGATCTCGAATAGTAAGCACAACTGGGATATTGAATTTTTGTTTTAATTTAACAGATAAGGTTAACCCTGAAAATGGCGGTACATTTATAAATGCTAAATCAATTTTTCTATTAACAAGAATTTTTTGAATTCTTTTCAAAACAAAATGATTCCAAATTACATATTTATCAGGATAAAAGTATTTCCTTTCTAAAGTTCTAAATAATTTAGCAATTTCCCCTGGTATAATTTTCCTATAATCAAAGTAAAACTCTCTGTATATATCTAAATCATTGGATAGATCCTTATACATCGTTTTATCTTTGATCACTTTATTTCCCCAGGTGGGGATAGTTATTACAATAGGATTCCAACCATTTTCTGGTAGATATTTTACAAATTTAGTAATTCTTTGAACACCAACACCACCCTGTGGAGGGAATAATGCTGAAATCATTAAACAGTTTTTCATTGTACTGTAAACCTATTAAAAACATTGACGAATTTCTCAATCATAACATCTTCCGAAAAATACTTTTCTATTGTTTCTTTTGATGCGGTTTTAAATTTTTTTCTCAATTCTTTATCTTCTATTAATATTTGTAATTTTTTTATTAACTCATGTTCATTTTTATTTTCAATTAAGAAACCATTTTCATTATTTTTTATGATTTCTTTTGTTCCACCGACATCTGTAGCTATTACTGCACTTCCTACCGAAAGATATTCAATAATTACATATGGGAAAGCTTCATATTCAGAAGGCATAATAGCGATATCATATAATGCAGCTCTTATTAATGGATTTTTTGTGAAACCAGAAAAAAGTACTTGATTCGTTAAATTTAAAGAATTAACCAATTTTTCTAATGTCTCCTGTTGATTACCAGCACCTGTTATTAGGACGATAGTATTTGGATATCTATTTGCAATTTTACTAAAACTTTTTATAAGGAAATCAACCCCTTTCCCTTTAGCAAGTCTTCCTGTAACACCAATAATGGTTTTATTTGATAAAATCCCCACCTTCTTTTTTTCATTTAGAATTTCTTTTTGATCAAAAGTTTTAGAGTTTAAGCCTAAATGGATCACACTTAAATCACTACTCTTGAGCCAAGATACTTTTTCCAAAGATATGTTTTTTACGTGTTCACAAGGTAAAATATTATGGGAAACTAAATATTTTTTTAAAAGATGAAACCTATTAAAATCTCGTTCATTTCCAATTAATCGTATATTTGGTATTTGGCAAATCTTTGCTGCAATACCACCAGCGATTATCTCTTTTTTTATATTCGTTACAATAATATTAATTCTATTTTTTTTGATAAAGTATATTAAGTAAAGTATCAATAAAGGATTATAGTCCATACCGAAAGTTTTAGGAATTAATGAAATACTATTCGAGGCATTTTTGGTGAAAGAAGATTTTTTGTTTGAAATGACCCAAGTTTTACAATCTTTTTCCCTTAATTTTAATGCAAGGCGATTTGTTAAACTAACAACTCCTCCCCAATTTTTTTTTGAGTTAATAAATAATAAGTTCATCGTTTTAATTTTTTTTCACTTTCCATATAATTAGATTTCTAAATTTATTGCTATCATAGTCTTTAATTGTGTGAAGTAATTCAATATTGAAATCTTGCTTCAAAAGATTTTTTAATCCGTCCAAAGTGTAATATAAAATATGTGAAACAGCATCTATTCTATTTTCCAAAGGAACAGAATCAATGAATATTCCACCTTTTTTGAGAACTCTTTTAATTTCATTCAACATAATTCTAGGAAAATAAAAATGTTCAAATGTTTCCTGGCTAATAATTGTATCAAATGTTTTATCTGAATAAGGAAGTTCTTGAAATAATCCTTTTTTGATTAATTGAGGATTACCTTCAATCAACGAAAAATTTTTTCGAGCGATTTCTAAGAAAACATCACAGAAATCAACACCTGAACATTTTATCCCTTGTTTATGAAGAAAGCACATTAATTTGCCATCGAAACAACCAACATCAAGTACATTTTCCATAGCATTTTCTAAAGCAAAACTCTGACGTTTTTTTAATTCTGTATTTTTTTCGAAAACTTTATAGTATGATTTTTTTTGATTGATATATTTAATTTCATCATTATAAAATGAATTATTACCGTTAATCATTTTATCCCAATATGAGATGTTGTACAGGTTATCTTTATATTCCATTAATTTCTTTATAATCAGTCTTTTTTTTCCTTTATGCTTCAGTATATAATAAATTCCTTCTAAGTTTTTAATTTTTTTTAAAGTATGTTTTTTAAAATAAAAACTCATTTCCATATTTTTCTTTATAAAATTTCTTAAAACCATTTTAAACCTCTTTTACCAGCTTATAATTCTTAAACTCACTTATATGCTTCCCTCTCATTAAATTCTGTTCAATCCAAGTTAGTGTTCGGTGTTTGAATTGTTCATGCTTATAAAGCTGTCTATTAGTAGACAATATTTTTAAAATACTGAAATTTATTTTTACAATCAAATTTTTAATCATTTCTTTCATAACTTCCGGGTGTGTATCCTTAAATTTTGCCGATTCATTCAGGGGACCATAATCAAATTTCTTTAGGAATTTTTGCATACATTGCGTTCACTTTTTTGCTTCCTTTATAGACAGTATCAAGAGCCTTTTTTTTGTTATCCATGAGATGAGATGCCCTTACCCAACCGTTTTTTAACATTGAGAAACCGCTAATTTTCATTTATTATTTCCTCTGAGTTGGTGTCTGAAAACTGAAGCTTATAAAGGGTGTTATATCTTTCACAACTTTCCAGCAATTCCTGATGTTTTCCAATCCCGACTATTTTCCCTTTATCCAGAACCACGATCTTATCTGAAGAAAGAATGGTGGAAAGCCTGTGAGCGATTACGATAACGGTTCTATTTTTTGTAGCCTGCTCGATTGCCTGTTGTACTTTTCTTTCCGCTTCTGTATCGAGAGCGCTGGTTGCTTCATCAAAGATAAGAATTGGCGGATTGCCTACAATTGCACGTGCTATGCATAGTCTTTGTTTCTGACCTCCGGAAAGGTTGGAAGCTTTTGGGGACAATATCTCTCCATACTTGTCTGGTAATGTTTCGATAAATTCATCAGCATAAGCTATTTTGGCAGCTTCGATTATTTCTTTTTTTGAAACTTCTTTAAGTGTGCCATAACTAATATTGTTTGCCACCGTTTCAGCAAATAAAATTGATTCCTGTGTGACTGTTCCGAACAGAGTTCGGAGGTCTTTCAAATTTATTTCTTGAAGCGAAATACCGTCTATCGTGATCTGCCCGGAAACAACATCGTACATCCTGGGAAGAAGGTTTACCAACGTTGTTTTCCCAGAACCACTGCTTCCGACAAGAGCGACTTTTTCTCCTTTATTAATTTCAAAGGAAATGTCTTTTAGAACTTCTGTTTTGTTATCATATCTGGAAAAAACATTTTCCAGGACGATCTTATCATCAAAGGAATTTTTCCTGATACTTTTGACAGATTCTTTTATTTCCGGTTCTCTGTTAAGGATGACAAAAATCCTATCAAGAGAGACCAGTGCTTTTTTAAGTTCAGTGTAAGTTTTAGTAAGAACTTTTATTGGATGTAACATAGAAAAAGCAGCAAGTATAAAAGCAAAGAAAACTCCTAAAGTGAAAGAACTTCCGGGTGCCAAAACCAGGCGACCTCCAATCAGCAGAATAATAACTCCAGTAATTGTGCCATTCAATTCCGACATAGGAACATTGAAAGATGAATAGAGAATTGATTTTCGCCAGAACACGAAATGCTTTCTATTGATCTTTTTGAATTTATTTAGTTCGTATTTTTCACGGGAAAAGACTTTTACTATCGGCATACTATTAAGAACTTCTTCTACTGTAGAGAACATACTGGAAGACTGTTCCTGTATTCGTCTGGCATATTTTTTTATTTTTTTACCAAGAAAATTTATAATCAACCCGAAAATTGGGAAAAGAACAAGACTGATTAAGAAAAGTTTTGCATTCAAATGAAAAGCAATCCAGGCATAAACAATGATTAGTATTATTTCTCGAATTGCTTTGAAGATGGAACCAATGAAAAGATTGCTGACAAGATTAACATCAGAAATCATCCTGATAAGAGAATCTCCGACTTTGTTCTTACTGAAAAAGGAAAGAGATTGGGTTAGATATTTGTAGAACATCTTGTTTCTGATATCAACAACCGATTTGCCACGCAAATTTGAGAAGAACACAACATTCCCATAATAAAAGAAGTTCTTCATTAGGATCAGGATAATAACCATTATACTGATAATCCAGAGCAGGAATATTGGATCGGTTTGAGATAATATCGATTTTAATTCTTCAAAGAAAGGTTGATAATTTGCTTCTTTGGTTAGAGCAAAAATATTGCTGTGCTGATTAATGAAATTCGTAAAAATTAACTTAATGGCATTAAAAAAGGAATCTATGTTATGATAGATAATTTGTGTTTTATCGGATTTGAAAACATAATCGAACAAAGGGATCGCCATCATAATGCTTACGCCGCTGAATACAGCATAACCCAGCATAAAAAAGAGTCCGGCAAGCAGGTAGCCCCAATACCGGAGCATTATTTTATAAATCCTTTTTATATTTTTCATATTTTCTTTTCCAACTTACAAAGCATGAATAAATTTTTTCATCTAATAATGTGTCAATATAAATTGAATGTTTCTAAATCCTTGAAAGAAAAAATAATTAATAATGAATCTTGATTATTTGCGCTCCACAATTGCTATCAATCAAAACAACTGCAATTGTGTAATAATTTTCATTTCAACAACAGACATTTTTTACTATTTTAGTTTCATAATTTATATTCAATTTATATATATCTACCTTATAAGGATTTGATTTTTTATCCCCCGCAGCATATAGATCATCCAGAATGTCATCCCAATTTGGTTGTTCAAAGCTCAATTCTAATGTATTTAATATCCCCCAAACAATCAATTTTGTTTAAGAATTCCAGCTAAACCTTTAGATAATGGAATTTTGAAATTAGTTTCAATGACAGGTATATCAGGATCGGAATTTGTAACCTTATTATTGGAGCTACTACCATAATAACGGACAAATGTAACTGAATCACCATCAAAATTCAATGTTAATTCATCACCATCGATAACAAAAGTAAAAGTAATTTCATCATTAAAGTCATCAAACTCCATAATAAGTAGGTTACCATCTACTTCATATATTCCTTCCCATTGATAGTAATCATCTAAAACCCATGCTTCACTATAATCGCTCCAATAATAATAATAATCTTCTATTTCAAAATTTCCATTCGGGTCAAATGTAAGATAACTTTCATATCTATCATTATATGGATCTTCATTCACATAATACCAGGTTCCAACTAAACCATTACTATTACCTGCTATTTCACTCGGTCCGCCAGTAATACCAGTAGGATTATTAGTTCCTGTTTGTCCACAGGCTGTCATAAATGCAAGAATTAATAAAGATGCAGCAATGATGCAAAAATAACTCTTTCTCATGGTAACCTCCTTACTCAAAATCATATGTTAATGAAAGTTTTGATGCTATTGGTTGATCCGTTCCACTGATAAAATTTGGACCATCAAATAAAAGACCTTCGTTCACATAAGCATCTAAAGAGAATTTTCCAAATTTGAATCCCAAACCAAATGTTAGAGCAAAATCTTTATAATTTACTGATGATGTAAATTCATCTTCTTCATAAGGCTTTGTTGTTTCAGTTTCTATTCTAAAAGTTTGAGCAAGACCAAATCTGCCTGTTAACCAAGATTTGATTTGAGATTCCACACCAGCATAAACTCCAGGAAGCACCATTGTAACATTAGTATTTTTTGAACCGTTTTTTACTTCTGTTTTACTGGAATTCATTCCGAATGGTTCTAACCCTACAACGAGCAAATTTTGGTCACTTAATTTATAATTTAATCCGACACCAATTCCAAAGCTTAAATCACTATAATCTGTTTCATCAACATCGGCACCTGTAACACCTGTGTCATATTCATATTTGGTTGTTGAGATTTTAAAAGTAGCAACAGGAACAAATTGCATTTTTCCTCGATCTAAAAAACTTCTATAATTTAAGCCAAGACCAAAACCACCCCATGTTCTCTCTTCATTATCAAATTCATATTTAGTCCCTGGAAGTTCAAAATTAACACCTAAGTCCATGTTTTCATAGGAAATCCCAACACTCAAAGAATAATAATGAGCTGCTTCTCTTTCTTCTAAATTTGTTCCGGGTATTTCCTCTAAGTAGCTATCTAAACCATAAGCTATTCTAACTCCTAAATCATAATTTGTCAATTCTAAACCATAAAATAGATCCATAGTATTGTCAATTGTAACATATTCAAAACTACTAGGCAAATTAACAGTTACAGGATTATTCAAATACACACCAAAATTTGAAGGAAAATGTATTCCTGCAGAATATGAAGTATCTGAATTTTTTACTCGTAATTCACTGATTACCATGCCTTGATAGGAATTAAATGTACCCGGGAAAGCAAATACATTCGAATTATCCTTCATATAAAAACCAACTCCTCCCATTGATGCTACCCGCGTTTCTGTTGCAGATAACATAATTGTAGCAAATAAAACAACAACAAATACAACAACATTTTTGATTTTCATCTTTACTTCCTCCTGTTTTGCTAATTTTTTTAGATTAAAAAATAAAATTGCTTTGTTTTAATTATTGTCAAACTTTTTCTTAAGCATTTCTATTGATGAATTTGAACCAATTTGATTTGAAAAAGAGTGTAGGAATTGTCGGAAATTTGCAATATTAAGGATATTAATAAAATCCTTTACAAAGAAACGGCGGATTTTTCTGTTGTTTAGCTTAATAAAAGAGAGCAATAAATTACTTTTGTTCGTTTTGTTAGTTGCAAAAAAAAGGAGGGAATGCATGGCATTAACACAAGAAGCCAAAAAGGCTATCATGGCAGAGTTTAAACTCCATGATTCTGACACTGGATCACCCGAAGTTCAGGTGGCACTTCTTACTCAGAGGATCAAAGAGATAACCGAACATCTGAAAGTTCATAAGAAGGACTTTCATACTCGCAGAGGTCTTCTGAAACTTATCGGGCAGCGTCGCAGACTGCTGGATTATATGCAGGACAAAGATATTGAGCGCTACCGTAAGCTTATTAAAACGCTTGGACTTCGAAAATAATAAATTTTGAAGTTTTACAAAAGGGGATTCGTCCCCTTTTTGTTGTCTTATAAAAAACGATGTGGAGAATTGGGAGCAATAAGCTAAGCTCAGAAAAATACTGGTTTTAGTCTATTGCTTTTAGTCTCCATAAAACAAACAAAAAGGAGAAAAAATGCACAATTTTGACATTAAGAAAAAAACGATTGAAATTGCCGGTAGAACACTGACAATGGAAACCGGTAGAATGGCTAAACAAGCCAATGGTGCTGTTTTTATTACTTATGGTGAAACCAGCGTATTAGTTACTGCCACAGCAGATAGTGAGCCCAAGGAAGGAACCGATTTCTTTCCACTCACAGTAGATTTCATCGAAAAAATGTACGCTTCCGGAAAAATTCCCGGCGGCTTTTTTAAACGTGAAGCCAGGCCTACTACTCAGGCTACTTTGAATGCTCGTCTTATCGACAGACCAATACGCCCTCTCTTTCCAAAAGGTTTCAGGAATGCTGTTCACGTTGTTGTAACCGTTCTTTCCTACGATGGTGAAAATGATCCAGGCATGTTGGGAATTCTGGGCGCATCCGCTGCTCTTTCCATTTCCGATATTCCTTTCAAAGGACCTTGCGCCAGTGTAAAAGTGGGTGTTGTGAATGATGAGATTGTAATCAATCCTACCGTTCAACAATTTGAAGAATCCGTTCTCGATCTGGATGTAGCCGGCACTAAATCTGCCGTTGTAATGATAGAAGCCGGAGCTAAAGAAGTTTCAGAAGAAATGATGATGAATTCTATCTATACTGGTCACGAAGTAATCAAGGAATTGGTTGCTTTCCAGGAAGAATTCGTGAACGTTGCCGGCAAAGAAAAGATAGAAGTTATATTGGATGTTTCCCCGAAAGAGATCATTCAAAAAATAGAAAAGAATTTTGGGAAAGCAATCGATAAAGCTGCTCATGTTCATGGCAAACTGGAACGTTATGAAGCTGTAGATGCATTAAAAAAAGAAATGATGGAAAAATATGCTGAGGAACTTGGCGAAAAATTTGAAGAACAGGAAAGATATTTCAAGAGTGCTTTTGAAGAAGTTTTCACCAAATTTGTTCGACACGCAATTTTATTTAATAATCACCGTGCTGACGGTAGAGGAATGGATGATATTCGCGATATTACCTGCGAAATAGATATATTACCTCGTGTTCACGGTTCGGCTTTATTCACCCGGGGTGAGACACAATCTCTGGGTACCGTAACCTTGGGAACCGGCAGAGATGAGCAGATCATCGATGGATTGGAAGAGGAATATAAGAAACCGTATTTCCTGCATTACAATTTTCCCCCTTTCAGCGTTGGTGAAGCCGGATTTATGAGAGGTCCGGGACGTAGAGAATTGGGACATGGTGCGCTGGCTGAAAGATCTTTAGTCCCGATGATGCCTTCCAAAGATGATTTTCCCTACACCATTCGAATAGTTTCTGAAATACTGGAATCGAACGGTTCTTCTTCAATGGCTACTGTCTGTAGTGGAACTCTGGCTCTGATGGCTGCTGGTGTTCCACTTAAAAAGCCAGTTGCAGGAATTGCCAACGGTTTGATCATGGAAGGTGATAAATACGTTGTTCTAACTGATATCATGGGTTTGGAAGATCATCTTGGTGATATGGATTTCAAAGTTACAGGAACTAAAGATGGTATCACTGCCATGCAGATGGACATCAAGATCGAAGGCATTACCAAAGAAATCATGGGAATTGCTCTGGAAAAAGCCAAAGTTGCCCGTTTCTATATATTGGATAAAATTATTGAGACAATTCCTGAACCACGATCCGAACTGGCAGAAACAGCTCCCCGTATCGAGTCTTTCAAGATCGATCCCGATAAAATTGGTGCTGTTATCGGTTCCGGTGGAAAAATGATCAAGCAGATCATCGAGACTTCCGGCGCTGAAATAAATATCGAAGATGATGGGACAATATCAATTTCTTCTCCCAACAAAGATTCTATCGAAAAAGCTACTAAGATTGTGAATGATATCGTTGCTGAACCTGAGATGAACGGTGTCTATGATGGTGTTGTCAGCAGGACAGAAACTTATGGTGCATTTGTAAAATTCATGAGCGAAACCAAAGAAGGTCTGGTTCATATTTCACAACTTCACTCAGCTCGCATCGGTGCAGTGGAAGATATGGTTAAGCTGGGAGACAAAGTTAAAGTTAAATATATCGGACTCGATAGAGGAAAATACAAACTTACCATGAAAGGTGTGGAAGGCAATCCCGAACCGAAAAAAGTAGCTGAATATATTAAAAGAGAAGATAAACCTCGTGACAATATAAGAGGATACAATAGAGACAGAAATCGAAGTAGAGACAACAGAAATCGAAACTACCAAGATCGCGATAACCGCCGTCGTTATTAATTTGGAGCAATAATGAACGATTTTAAAATTAAGGATATAAAACTGGCTGATTTTGGCAGGAAAGAGATTTCCATAGCTGAAAAAGAAATGCCCGGTTTGATCAAATTACGTAAACAATTTGGTGATTCTAAACCGCTTAAAGGCGCTAAAATAACCGGCAGCCTGCACATGACGATACAAACTGCAGTTCTTATCGAAACCTTGATCGTACTGGGAGCAGATGTGCGCTGGGCAAGCTGCAATATTTTTTCTACTCAAGATCATGCTGCTGCTGCCATTGCCAAAGCAGGTATCCCTGTTTTTGCCTGGGAAGGTGAATCCCTGGAAGAGTATTGGTGGTGCACACTTCAGGCTTTATCCTTTCCCGATGGAAGAGGACCCGACCTGATCGTTGATGATGGGGGAGATGCTACATTGTTCGTTCATAAAGCTGTTGAATTTCAAAAGAATCCTTCAATTGCTAAGGATTTTTCCGATAATAAAGATCTGCAGACAATCTTCGCTTTGCTTGAGAAAAGTAACATCGACTGGCAGAAAGCAGCTGCAGATATCAGGGGAGTTTCAGAAGAAACCACCACAGGTGTTCAACGTCTGTACCAGATGAAAGATAAAGATGAACTGCTTTTTCCGGCTATAAATGTAAATGATTCTGTTACAAAATCTAAGTTTGATAATTTGTACGGTTGTCGAGAATCTCTTGCTGATGGGATCAAGCGTGGAACCGATATTATGGTAGCAGGAAAAGTAGTAATTATTTGTGGATACGGTGATGTAGGCAAAGGCTGTGCACAATCTATGAGTGGATTTGGAGCCCGTGTGATCATTACAGAGATCGATCCTATTTGCGCCTTGCAGGCAGCTATGGAAGGCTACGAAGTAACATTGCTGGAAGATGTTATAGAAGAAGTAGACATCTTTGTAACAGCTACCGGAAACTGTGATGTAATCCGGGTAGAGCACATGCAGAAGATGAAAGACCAGGCAATTGTGTGCAATATTGGTCACTTCGATAATGAGATCCAGGTGGATGAACTTTATGCACTGCCAGGCATCAGGAAAGAGAAGATCAAACCACAGGTTCACCAGATATTCTTCCCAGATGGGCATTCCATAATCTTGCTTTCCGAAGGCAGGTTGGTAAACTTGGGAAATGCAACCGGTCATCCTTCTTTTGTGATGAGCAACTCCTTTTCCAACCAAGTATTAGCACAACTCGACCTATGGCAAAACAAACATGAGATCGGAGTATATTTTCTTTCCAAGAAATTAGATGAAATGGTAGCAAAGTTCCATCTGGATAAATTGGGAGTTAAGCTTACGAAGCTTACAAAAAAACAATCAGATTATGTTGGTGTACCAATTGAAGGTCCCTTCAAATCGGAACATTATAGATATTAACAAAAAATATTTGGAGATATACATGAATTTGATTCAAAAAATTGAAGACAAAAGTGCAATTATCGGAATTGTCGGTCTTGGATATGTAGGACTTCCAATGGCTGTTACTGTCGCCAGGAAAGGTTTTAAAGTTATTGGTGTAGATGTAAGTGAATATGCTGTAACTCACGTGAATGCCGGTCAGAATTACATCGGTGATGTAGATGATGATGAACTTAAGGAACTAGTTAAGTCAGGCATGCTAAAAGCAACTTACGATTATGCAGAAATGAAAGTAGCAGATGTTATCATGATAGCAGTTCCTACTCCGCTCGATAAGTATCAGCAACCGGATTCTTCTTATGTGAGAGCTTCTGTAACTTCACTGGCAGAGAATGTCTCTGAAGATACACTGGTTATTCTGGAAAGCACAACATATCCTGGTACAACCGAAGAGATAGTTGCTCCCGCTTTTGTTGAAAAAGGTTTCAAGATAGGAGAGAATTTTTTCGTTGCCTTTTCTCCAGAGCGGGTAGACCCGGGAAATAAAGATTTCAAAACTAATAACACTCCCAAAGTTGTAGGTGGAATTACAGAAAATTGTAACAAGATATCAAAACTGTTTTATGAAAATATCCTCGATGCTCCTATCCATCTTGTCTCTACTCCTGCCATTGCGGAAATGGAAAAAATTTATGAAAATACATTCCGTAATATCAACATTGCTTTAGCCAATGAGATGACCATCCTTTGTGAAAAGATGGGTATTGATGTTTGGGAAGTGATCGAAGCAGCAAAGACCAAACCTTACGGTTTTATGGCTTTCTATCCCGGACCGGGAATAGGTGGTCACTGCATTCCACTCGATCCTTTCTATCTCACCTGGAAAGCCAGGGAATACGGCTATCATACAAGGTTAATCGAGCTTGCGGGTGAGATCAATAATCATATGCCAGAATTTGTTATAACAAAATTAGGTAAATTACTTAATAAAAGAGGAAAAGCGCTTTCAAAATCAAAGATACTTCTCCTTGGTGCTGCTTATAAAAAAGATATCGAAGATATGAGAGAATCTCCTATTCAAGATCTTATCGTGATCCTGGAAAAAAACGATGCTAATTTCGATTATAATGATCCGTATATACCGAAATTACATAACGAACTCAATGATAAACATTACGAATCCGTAAGCCTCGGTAACATTGAAGATTATGATGCGGTTATCATTGTTACAAATCACACGATCTACGATTACAAAGATATAATAAAAAGGGCAAAACTGGTTTTGGATACCAGACTTGCCTGTGGTGGGTTAAAAGCTGAAAACCTGGTTAGAATGTAATTACCCGGAACATATTTTAATGTTCCTTTTTTATAATTATAATGGCTACCAATAAACCTGTAGAAGCCGAAGAATTATTCGGTAACTTAGAGCCGGCTACCGACGATAGAAAATGGTTCGTTATCCGAACCAAACCACGCCGGGAAAAAAAATTAGCAGAGTGTTCCTTTAGAAGTAAGATCAATTATTTTCTCCCCTTAAAAGACAGTGAACGTGTATATAAATATCGGAAAGTCTTATTTACAAAGCCGCTTTTCCCAGGTTATGTGTTTGTGAAATGCAATCCAGATGAACATAGAACACTGGTTCTTACCGGGCATACAGCGCATTTTTTGTCGGTTCCCAACGAGAAAGAACTAACCGATGAGCTTAAACAAATATTAACCGGCAGACAAATAGGTGCAGATTTCAAAGAAACTAAATATTTAGATAAGGGAACCAAAGTCAAAATTGTCTCAGGCCCATTTGAAGGCTTGACAGGAATTGTGGAAGATCAAAATAATATTAAAGAAGTGGTTTTGCAGATAAATCTGCTTAAACAGGCTGTTTCCGTGACAGTCAGTTCAAGACAGGTAAAAATATTCAGATAGAAGGGAATATGAAAATTCTGGTTACCGGCGGTGCTGGTTTTATCGGTTCCAATGTGGTGGATAAGTTTATTGATCTTGAACATGAAGTAATTGTGGTTGATGATCTCAGTTCGGGATTCAAACATAATGTAAATCCGAAAGCTAAATTTTACGAAATGGATATTCGCTCCAAAGAATTAGCTAAAGTTTTCGAAGTTGAGAAACCGGATATTGTTGATCATCATGCAGCGCAGATAAGTGTTCCTGTATCAGTGAAAGATCCTGAATTTGATGCTGATGTAAATGTAAAAGGCTTTTTGAATATTTTACAGAATTGTGTAAAACACAAGGTCAAGAAGGTGATATTCATATCTTCGGGTGGTGCAATTTACGGTGAAGCAGAAGAGTATCCCACTACTGAAAAATATGATCCCAAACCTTTGTCACCATATGCCATCAACAAATTCATAGCTGAAAAATATCTTTATTTTTATCGTCATCAGTATGGTTTGAATTACACAGTGCTGCGGTATGCCAATGTTTACGGTCCGCGTCAGATCCCTCATGGAGAGGCAGGAGTAGTATCCATCTTCATTACCAATTTCCGTGATGAAATAACTTCCCATCTATATGCTTTCCCGGAAGAACCTGATGGCATGATCCGCGATTATGTTTTCGTTAAAGATGCGGTACGGGTAAATGTAATTGCATTGGAAAAAGGAAATCTGGGAGCATTTAATATCGGAACCGGTTTAGAAACAACAACCGGAAAATTATATCGTGAAATTTCAAGACAAATGAACGTTAATATCGATCCCATAAGAGGCGATGCTCGTGCGGGTGATATAAGAAAAAGTTGTTTAAATATCGAAAAAGCGAAAAGAGAATTATGTTGGAATCCAGCATTTTCTCTTTCGGAAGGCGTAAAAGAAACGATAGAATTTTTTGAAACAAATAAGTAAGGAGCAATTATGGCAGGTTTCGAAGAAATTAAAATTGATCAATTAAAATTGCCAAAGTTATCTAAAAGAAAAGTGGTAACTGGTATAATTATTTTGGCGGTTTTGATCTTTATTTTTACAGGATTATATACTGTTAATCCCGAAGAAGTAGGTGTGATCCAGAGATTCGGGAAGTATATCAATACTACTGAACCAGGACTGCATTTTAAGATCCCGTTTGGAGTGGACAAGCTTACTAAAGTTAAAGTGAAACATGTTTACAAGGAAGAATTCGGATTTCGAACATTAAGAGCAGGAGTTCAATCTAAATATTCTTCTCGCAGCTATGATCATGAATCTATCATGCTTACCGGTGATTTGAATATCGGTGATGTGGAATGGATCGTTCAATATCGTATAAAAGACCCTGTTAAGTATCTTTTCAAGATACGAAATATCGTGGAAACCATCCGGGACCTTTCTGAATCTGTAACTCGTCAGGTTGTTGGAGATAGAAGCGGTGATGAGGTAATAGTTCTCAGCAGGAAAGAGATAGCTGATGAGATTCAAGTAGGACTTCAGCAGAAACTTGATAATTATGGTGCAGGAATAGAGATTTACACTATCAACCTGCAGAATGTTAATCCACCCGAAAGAGTTAAACCGGCATTTAATGATGTTAATAGTGCTAAACAGGAAAAGGAACGAATCGTCAATGAAGCATGGCAGAATTATAATCATGTGATTCCGGAAGCAAGAGGAAAAGCTAAACGAACCATCGAAGAAGCTGAAGGCTATGCCATTAATCGTGTGAACCGTGCAAATGGTGATGCCCAACGTTTCATTCAAATGTATAATCAATACAAGTACGCAAAGTCAGTTACTAAAAAACGACTTTACCTTGAAACAATGCAAAAGATACTTCCCAAAGTGGAAAAAGTATATGTGGTCGATGAAGCACAGAAAGGTCTGTTACCACTTCTTGATTTAGGCCAGGGAGGTAAGAAATGAAAAGGCAAAGAACAGTGATCATTTTTGTAGTAGCGCTTCTTATAGTCATTTCGAGTGCTCTTTATATTCTTGATGAAAGACAGCAGGCCATTATAACCCAATTTGGAGATCCTATAGGAGATGCAATTACTAATGCAGGTCTTCATATAAAAATTCCATTTATTCAGAAAGTTCACTATTTTGAAAAACGTATTTTGGAATGGGATGGTGATCCCAAGCAAATTCCTACTTCCGATAAAAGATACATCTGGCTAGATACTTTTTCTCGTTGGAAGATAGTTGATCCTCTGAAATTCTATCAAACAGTACGCAATGAGACTTTTGCCCATGGCAGACTGGATGACATTATCAGTGGTACTACCAGAGACGTTATCAGCTCGAATTCTCTTATAGAACTGGTGAGAAATACGAACAGGGAATTAATATTTACGCAAGAATTTGAAGCAAGTTCCCTTGAGGGTGTAAAAGAAGAACCGATCGATTTTGGTAGAAGTAAAATTGCTGATAAAGTCTATGAATCTTCTAAACCTATGGTAGCAGAATATGGTATCGAGCTGATAGATGTTAATATCAAACGCATTAATTATGTAGAAGAAGTACGTATGAAAGTTTATGAGCGTATGATCTCCGAACGTAATAAGATCGCTGCCAAATACAGATCGGAAGGACAGGGTAACTCTGCTGAAATTCTTGGTAAAATGCAGCGTGAACTTGATCAGGTCCAATCGGAAGCTTATAAGAAAGCTCAGCAAATCATTGGTAAAGCAGATGCAAAAGCTATAAAGATTTATGCTGATGCATACAATCGCGATCCGGATTTTTATCAATTTCTGAAAACACTGGAAACATACGAGAAGACTATCAATGAAAAAAATACACTTATTATGACTACAGATAGCGATTACTATAAGTTCATAAAAAAAGCAGGTAATTAATAAAGCAGAATGTACAAAAAGTATTCCAATGAATATTGGATGAATTATGCACTGGAACAAGCACGGTTGGCACTTCAGGAAGATGAGGTGCCGATCGGCGCTGTTCTGGTAAAAGACAATAAAATAGTTGCAGCAGATCATAATCGAACACAAAAGACAAATAATAACTTGGCACACGCTGAAAAACTGGCAATTGAACAAATTATCGAATCAGGTGAAAAATATCTTTATGATTATACTCTTTTTGTAACTGTAGAGCCATGTTTGATGTGTGCCGGCGCGATTATCTGGACACGAGTAGGAAAGGTCGTTTTTGGATGTTATGACCCTAAAGCCGGAGCAGTTGGATCTATTTATAATGCACTTCTGGATAAGAGTTTTAATCATCATCCGGAGGTTGTATCAGGTATATTAGCACAGGAATGTTCTGATCTAATCGTTAAGTTCTTTAAAAACAAAAGATAGACTACGGAGAGTCCTGCCATGTTGTATAACATGGTGCCGAAGTGCGAGCTATGGTGAACACTATAGGTTTAACCCAGTCATAGGACCACAGTATGCACTATGGCTAACGGGGCGTAGCGGGGCGGTCTCGCCCCGATAGTCATCAGGGCGCCATGCCGGATGGCAAGGCGAAAACCAAGATGTTTTATGTATATATTCTAAGAATGAATAATAGTCAATTGTATACTGGTTTCACATCTGACTTAAAACGCAGAATACAGGATCATGACTATGGAAAAGTGAAATCAACACGATTGCGCAGACCTTTACAGTTGATACATTATGAAGCTTATTTGCTAGAAAGCGATGCCCGGAGAAGAGAAAAGTTCCTGAAGACATCTGAAGGGAAAAAATTGCTAAAAAAACAGCTTAGAGATATTTTACATAAGATACAAAATTAAGGCGGGGAGTCCTGCCATGTTGCATAACATGGTGCCGGAGTGCGAGTTATAGAGAACACAATGGGTTGAATCCCAATTATACAATGGGACGTAGCGGAGCGGTCTCGCCCTGATAGTCATCAGGGCGCCATGTCGGATGACAAGGCGAAAATCGTTGTAGGGATAAATTATATTTTTAAGTTTTTTAATAATTATTTGCGGAGAGTTGCCGGAGCGGTTGAACGGGGCGGTCTCGAAAACCGTTGTACTCTTATGGGTACCCAGGGTTCGAATCCCTGACTCTCCGCCATTTTTTTATTCACAATTCAGAATATATTTCCGTACAGGTTTATATGATTTTCTGTGACAGAAAATGACCCCGAATTTATTAATTGCTGCCAGATGTTCTTTGGTGGGATAACCTTTATTTCGCAGGAAATTATATTCTGGATATTCATGATGAATATTGATCATTATCCTATCTCGAGTTACTTTTGCCAAGATGGAAGCAGCTGCGATAGATGCGAATTTACCGTCTCCTTTTACTATTGCTTCGGAAAATTTTTTAATCCTTTTAGGGATTTTATTTCCATCAATAAGACAAATATCAGGTTTAAATTTTAGATTTAATACAGCTTTCTCCATGCCAAGAAGAGTCGCCTGCAGAATATTGATCTCATCGATCATTGCAGGTGAAACAATTTCAATTTTCCAATCTATTGCAGAGTTAATTATTATTTCATAGAGTTCTTCCCGCTTACTTTCGGAAAGTTTCTTTGAGTCATTCAATCCCTCGATCCTGATTTTGGGATCCAAAATAGCAGCTGCAATAACTACCGGACCTGCCAAAGGACCACGACCGGCTTCGTCGACACCGGCAACTGTTTTGTACTTTTTTCGATATACTTTTTCATTATGAAAAAGCATTTATTTCTCCAGCACAAAAAACAACCGGGAAAAATTCCTGTCCAAAATATAAATTTCGCGATTCAAGAGATTTTCATCATAACCGATACTATAAATACCTTTGAATTGAAAGTTTGTTTCACCAATCAATTTTACCATCTCATCTGCTTTATAGATTTTCTGCTTGTGAATTTCGTCTTTTCGGGAATAGAGAAACCCTTTTTTTAAGAAAAAAGTAAGATGTGTTTTCTGTATGAAATTGGCTGAATCAAAATCACTCTGATGAATAAAAAATTCATCTTTATCTTCTTCAATATTAATAAATCCATCAAAATTATTTTCGCAGTTCCTTGGCGTCGTCAGATCAAAAATAAATAATCCACCAGGCTGCAATGTATCATGTACATTAGTGAGGAGTGTGAAAATATCTTCTTTCTGCAAAATGTAATTTAGACTATCGAATAATAGAATAACCAGATCGTATGCATTGGCAGGTAGTTTTGCTATCATATCTCTTTGGGAAAGGTTTGGACTGAATGGCTTCTTGGCAGCGATTTTTAACATCTCAGCGGAGATATCTGAAGCATCAACCTGTAAACCTTTTTTCACAAGTTGGCAAGATACATTTGCAGTACCGCAGGCTAATTCCAGGATACGCTTCGGATTTTCTTCATGGATTTTATTAAATTGTTTCAGAATGAAGTTAACCCATTTATTATAATCGACATGTGACATATATGTATCGTAATATTTTGCAAAAATCGAGTAATTTTGTTTCTTGATCTGCTTGGTTGGGAAGAGTAGCATTTCCGCAAACATAATTGCTTTCAGAAGACTTTTTTCAGAAGCTTTTCCTGTTCCTGCAATATCGAATGCAGTGCCATGATCTACCGATGTGCGAATGTACGGCAGACCAAGTGTCACATTTACTCCTTCTTCCATCGAAAGCATTTTGAATGGTATCAATCCTTGGTCATGAAAGGCAGAGATAATCATATTGTATCTTGTAGCATGATGGGCAAAAAAAGTATCAGCAGGAAAGGGTCCGTCGATATCTATTCCATTTTCTTTTAATTGACCAAGAACAGATTTTACAAGTATATCTTCTTTACCAAAAGCACCGCTCTCACCTGCATGTGGATTAATAGCCAACATGGCAATTTTAGGTTTTTTAAGGAGCTTGCAGACTTCTTGATGGATCAATCGGAATCTTGTTTCCAAGAATGCTTTGTTAAGTAGATTCGGTACATCTGAAACTGCCAGATGAGTTGTAAGAAGTGCCAGGTTAAAATGCGGACCCCAGAATGACATGATAACATTTTCTGTTCCCGATCTCTTTGCAAAAAATTCCGTATGACCTATAAAATCAGGTTGCGATTGATGGATGGCTTCTTTGGAAACAGGACAGGTTACCACAGCATCGATTAACCTGGAATTCAAATCTTCCGAACAGCGTTCCAGTATCTGATAAGCTATTTCTCCAGATCTTCCGGTAGGTTTACCAACCTCAATTTTATCATCATCGATCTCGATCCAATATACTTTTTCTGGAGAGATGGCTTCTTCAGCATGATCGATCTTTTTTAACATGTTGCCATCTTTAAATAATTTTATTTTTCCATAAACAATATAAATTATATTTTTTTTCAGTTCAGAGAACCTTAAGCTTTTTGATGTAATTTCGGAGCCTATGCCTGCCGGATCGCCTGTGGTTATCGCAATCTTCTTCATTTCATCCTACTTATTTCCTATTCTTTTCTTTTTTAGGAATTTAAAAATCTTCCTTTTTGTCAATTAATTTGTTGTCATGAAAAGATATATAAATAAATTTTAAAAGTGAATTAGAAATTATGTTTAAAGATCCTTAAATTTATATGAGGTTTATTATGATAAGAAATCCAATAGTAGCAGGTGGATTTTATCCCGGAACTCAAAAGGTTCTGGAAGAACAGGTAAAAGAATTCCTTGAGAAGGTTGAAATGGAAAAGAAATTCGATGATATTCTCGGTATTATTTCACCTCATGCAGGCTATGTTTATTCCGGGCAATGTGCAGCGTATGGATTCAAAGCTTTACAACAAAAAGATTTTGAAACAGCTGTTATAATCGCTCCTAGTCATCGTTTTGGTAATTTCAGGTATTCAGTTGGTAATTTTGCAGAATACGTAACTCCACTTGGTAAAATTAAAGTAAATAAGAAACTAACAAAACAGCTTCTGGAATACGATGAATTTGATTTTATCCAACTTGCACACAATTCAGAGCACTCCCTTGAAGTTCAGCTCCCTTTCCTGCAGATAATAAATCAGAAAGCACAGATCGTACCTATTTTACTAGGAAATCAAAATGTGGAAAACAGTAGGAATTTAGCAAAAATCCTAACTGAAGTTTTCAAGGATGAATTAACCACAACCGTTTTTATTATCAGCACAGACCTCTCGCATTATTACGACAGTGATACTGCTTCCAAAATGGATATTGAGTTGGCTTCAAAGATTGAGACCATGCAGATTGAAAAGGTGGAAAGATTATTTACTGAGCATCGTGCGGAAGCATGTGGATTTGGTGGAATTTTAGCTTTGCTGTACCTTGCAAAAAATCTGCATTATTCTCAGCTAAAAAACTTGAAATACACGCATTCTGGTGAGGTGAGTGGTGACTTCAAGCAGGTTGTGGGTTATCTGGCTAGTATAGTTCATAAATAATTTGACAACAAGTGTGGTTTTTTGAATTTTGCAATTCGCAAGTGGGCGGGAGTAGCTCAGTGGTAGAGCTCCACGTTGCCAACGTGGTTGTCGCGAGTTCGAATCTCGTCTCCCGCTCCATTTTATAATTTAAATAATGTGGCGACATCGCCAAGTGGTAAGGCAAGGGTCTGCAAAATCCTTATCCCCGGTTCGAATCCGGGTGTCGCCTCCATGTTTTTTTCGAAATTTGTGTTTATTGTATGCCGGAGTGGTGGAATTGGTAGACACAAGGGACTTAAAATCCCTCGATCTTCGGGTCGTGCCGGTTCAAGTCCGGCCTCTGGTACCATAAAAAGCCAGCCTGAAAAGGCTGGTTTTTATTTGTGGAAAATTTCTCTTTTATTTCTGAAACAATTTGTTTTGTCCAATCCCTAATTTCTTTTAGAATCTCCTTTTTTTTAGTTTCATTCAGTTTAATAGGATTTTTAAAAACCGATTTCACCTAAAAATGCATTTCCCGTTAATTGTTTTTTCAAACTTTTAAAAGTCTTCCCCTGATTATTTCCATAGCAGCAAAAGGGGACATTTTTCTTGTTTTTAATATTTACCTTTGAAAATAGTGTAAGAAGTGATGGTGTGAAATTGGATGCCCAAACAGGCGTACCAATGAATAAAAAATTACTAATTTTTTCATTCTTCTTCCAATTAAAATATTTTCATCGTTCCCAATCTTCTGATTGGAAACGCAATTTTCTCAGAAACTCTGTTTCATCTCTACAAAACAGGGGTTTTGCTTCATATTGTGTTCCCAAAGAGGGAACAGTGAATTACTTAGTATTCACGTCCTGAAGCTTTGGTAACAATGTGCGTCTCACTCAAACAATTCAAGCTGTAAATCATCCTTCTCTTTCTCTTTCTTTTCCTTCTTTTTATATTCGCTTTTTGAATACTCTATCAATTTCTTTTCAATTCTATTAAGGAAAGAACTTCTTTCTAATCTGTATTCCTTACCCATAATGAATCTTCTTTTTGCATGAGTTAGAAAGAGAAATTTCTTAGATCTTGTCATTCCAACATAAAGCAGCCTTTTTTCTTCATCGTAATCTGAAACCTGACTTTCAAAGAGAGAATATGGTAGCAAACCATCCTCACAGCCAACAATGAAAACACACTGGAATTCAAGACCTTTAGCAGCGTGAAGTGTCATCAAACTAGCTTTTTCCAGGTTTTGTTGGAAAACATCTACTTCTGTTCCCAAAGCAATATTTTTCAGGAATTCGTCTGTCTTATTTCCGAAGTTTCCAGCAAAGGCGATTAATTTCTTAATTTCCTCTTTATCCTTTTCTTCTTTAAAATAATTATCAGTAATTTCAATAACCTCTTCTTTTACCGATTCGTTTGATATCTTACTCTTCAGTTTTTTGAAATCGATATTTTTTATTTTTTTGTACAATTTCTTTTTTAAATAGGTTTGGTCAGGATTTCTTAAGAAATTGATTACTTCAATAATTGATTTAATCGGTTCCTGATTAAAAAGAGATTCTGTTCCAACTTTCTGATAAGGGATACTGTGGTCTTTGAACGCTTTTTCCAAAACTTTCATCTGGTTTTTGATCCTGCAGAGTACAACAAAATCGGAAAGACTCTTAATTTCCGCATCTTCATTACCTTCAGTAATTTGACTATCAATTGAGAAGAATCTTAAGCCACCCATCATTCTTTCGATAGTTCTGGCTACATATTCAGCTTCACTTTTATCTGAACTATTTTCCGAAATTTTTACTTTCAGACCAGATTCTATACCTTTTATAAATCCTTTTTCTGAATCTTCTTGGATAACATTCCTGGAAGCTTTGAGAACATTTTCAGGACAGCGATAGCTCTTTTTCAGTTGATAAAGCACTGCTTTTGGGTAATCATCAATAAACTTATTGATGAACTTAACATCAGCTCCTCGAAATCCGTAAATTCCCTGGTTTGGATCGCCGATGACACAAAGATTGGAATCATTTTCCAGCATTAATTTCCGAATCATATAGTATTGAGCATAATTAATGTCTTGATATTCATCTATCATAATCCATTGATATTTTTTCCTGTAAAGAGTTAGTATTTCAGGATGTTTTTCAAAAATTTTAACAGGTTGGTAAATTAAATCATCCAGGTCAAAAAGATTCTGTTCTTTTAAGATTTCTTCATACTTGTTAAAAATTTCAGAAGTTTCTTTTTCATTAATTTCATCGGAAGTTTTCAAGTTTTGTTTGGCTTTTGTTATGGAATCGGAGATTTTCTTAACCTGCTTTTTATCACGTCCGAACTTCAACTGAAGAATTATCCTTTTATCGTCTTCATTAATAATGGAAAAATTCTTCCTTCTACCTATGTTGTTGAGATATTCGTTGATAATACTATATCCGAAAGCGTGAAAAGTGCTAACCTGAAGTCTTGAAATAATTTCTTTGTCGAGAAGAAGTTCCAGGCGTTCTTTCATCTCTTTTGCTGCTTTGTTGGTGAAAGTTACTGCAAGAATATTTTGAGGATTTACCTTTTTGTTTTTGATAAGATTTGCGATACGAACCGCAATCACACGGGTTTTTCCTGTTCCCGGTCCGGCGATGATCAATGCAGGTCCTCTCGTGTGTTCAACTGCTTTTTTCTGTTCAGGATTCAGATTGTTTAAAAAGTCTTGTTTTTCAGACATCACTTTTTTCTTAATTTCCATGTCTTTTGATTGCTGTTCATTTTGCATATTTTGTAATCTTTTGTATTCGTCCAGGTCAAAGTTAATGAGCTTTCTTTTTGGAGGAGGTTTTATCTGAACAAAATCATTGAATAATGTGTCATCAAATGACTGTATTTCTCCTTCCTTGAAAACCTTGATTACACCAAACTCTCCATCAAAACCTTCTTTAATGTAGATTTCCCCTTTTCGCATTCTCTTGATAGCTTCAGATAGAATTTCCGTTCCTTTGTTTTTAATTTCATTAATCGGGATATTAAGTAGAATATCAAGTTCAGAACCAATGTTTTTCAAAAATGAATAATATTCTTTATCAATCTTTTTGGAATTTGGTCCGACACCTGAAATTTCTGATAGAACCTCCTTTAAAGGAATGATTGAATAAAATGGAAGACGGTTTCTCCTTTCTTTAAAATCTTCTCTATTAGAAAGCTGAACAACACGATTCATAACTCCTACAGTAACTTTTTTTCCGCAGACAGGGCAAATTCTGTTATGCTTTAAAGTTTCCACCGGATCCCAGAGAATGCCGCATTTTCTATGACCGTCATAATGATATTTTCCTTCCTGTGGGAAAAGATCGATAGTTCCAAGACATTGCTCAGGATTTCCAGATTTCAGAGCATCTACGATCGAATTATAGGAAAGTTCTGTATTGAAAACATTGGCATTTCTACCTAACTTTTCAGGTGAATGAGCATCCGAATTGGAGATAAGTGTATATTTATCAAGAAAGCTACAAATCCAGTTCATAGGCGGATCTGATGATAATCCTGTTTCAACAGCATAAATGTACTTTGATAAATCTTCGTAGCATTCCTTGATGGAATCAAAACCGGATTTGTCTCCCAGAACAGAAAACCAGGGAGTCCAGATATGAGCAGGAACAAAGAAAATATTTTCCGAAGCATTCAAAGCTATTTCCAGCAGATCTTTTGAATCCAAACCCAGTATGGGTCTGCCATCAGATGTTATATTTCCCCCGATATTTACCAATGACTGCTGGATCTTTTCTGCAGTTTCAAAATCAGGAGCAAAAATTACGTTGTGAACTTTTCGGACTTTCCCTGCTTTTTTGTAAATATTACTTATTTCAGATGTGAGAATGAAGCGGACTTTGTTTTCCGATAAATTTGATAAAACAAATTCCTTTTTCAGTCTGAAAAGTCCTTGTTCAGCAGGTTCAAGTTTTTCCTTTAACTCTTTCAACCAACCCGGATGAGTAAAATCACCAGTTCCAACAACTGTTATACCTTTCAATTTTGCCCAGTAATCCAGATATTCTGGTACAAGCTGTTTGCTGGTTGCAATCGAGAAATGTGAATGTATATGGAAGTCAGCTATAAATTTCATTTTTTCCTAAATAGCGAATGAACGCTAATTTTCTACACTTGTTTCCAAAGTGGCTTTAGGAAGAGGATTTTATCCCTCTACTTTGTAACTTTCCAGTCCTTTCTGACACATTTGCAAAAACCATGATAGATGGCACAAATTCCACCGAGAATGGCAAAAAATCCCCAGAACAGCGGCATTGCAAAAATATAAAAAAGTGAAATCTGCCCGTTATTGGCTTTGATTTGCTCTGCTATCATCGGCACATAATATATTCCTGATGTAACCAGCATACATCCGACAACTATAACCATGTGACCAAAAATGATATTACCATAACGACTTTTGATGAATTTCAACATGATTAATCCTGCTCCGATTATAATCTTGATAATTGCCCATAAATATACTCCAATAACAAGATGATAAATTCCAAATGCCAGCAAACCTATTCCCAGAACAAGTCCTGCAATTCCTCCTGATTTCATCTCTCCTCCTATTTTTTATAAAAAGTCTTATAAGATATGCAA
>JAUXIJ010000145.1 GCA_030621085.1 Candidatus Cloacimonadota bacterium
TTAGAAAACAAAATATCTGAAAATTTGAATGAAGATCAGGTTTTAGATGAGATAAAAAATAAGGGATTAATAGAAATCACTGACTTAATTGATTATGAAAAGGAAAAAATAAGAGAAAACTTATAAGACTCTTATTGCATGAAACTCCTCCTTAGTCCTTCGGACAGTTACACTCTCTTCACTTGAATAGTATATAATCTCACCCACCAAAAAACCAATTCAACGAGTTCAGCCGATAATTATCCGCTCTTTTGCTAATTGAGCGAGATTATACGGCATTTTTCCAAAATATCCGATGAAAATTCGCCAGAGTTCAGTTGCTCTACTATTCCTTCATTTAGTGCCATAATAATCTGTTATACAGGACTATATAAATTTTTTCGGTTTTTACCGGATATTTTTTTGAATTGAGCTTTCAAAATGCACTTATTCTTAAACCCTTATTTTGGTGAAGGCAGATTTTGGTTTAAACTGTTTTTTGCTGATTATTTGGAAAAACGCTGGTCAAAAAAAGGGAGGGAGTGGGAATATAAAACTCTTTCATAGTTTTATTCTCTGTATCTGTCATATCTTCTGCCACCTTTTACTTCTTCAAACTCCTCGCCTTCTCCAACCTCTGCTTCACCAGCTCACAAACCCCCCAGTAAACCTCTTTCCTTTCCTCTTCTGTTAAACCTAAAATATCAAATACGGTGTCGTCGAGTTCTTTGCGGTCTGGAAGAGGATTCGGTTCTTGCTCACGGATAGGTTTTGATGGGGTAAGACCGATTTCTTGAAAAATGTCCTTAATATTCCTTTTCAACAATAAACTGAATGATTTCTTTAATCTTTCCTTGTAATCACTTTTTAGATTAAAAACGTTTAAGATAGGTAACATCTTAATTTCTCTTGATGCCACAGCTAATGACCCTTCGCCCAATTGTGATTCCCCATATAGTTCTGTCAAAAGGAAATTCGCCGTAGAATTCAAGTAAGAGCAAAGAAATTCATAATTGTCTTCATCTTTGCTTGCTATTTTTGACTCAATTCCATTCAAGGTTTGGTCAATAAATATCCCATCTCTACTGTAAAAATATTCGTGAGTTAGCCAGACTTGGAATGGAAAAATAATTTTATATTTCTTTAACTTATCCAAGGAGTACCAAAATTTTCCTATTGTGTTTTTGATATTCCAACCATTTTTTTCTCCATATTCAATATAATCCAACGTTTCTCTGCTTAACGCTTTCTTTGGTAAATTGCAATAGAATAATTTGATTTTTAGATTCTTCTCATCAATCAGGATATTATTCTTTGCTTCTTTGGGGGATTTCAATAATGGATGTAGAAACGCATTATCAATTCTATGTTCCTTTATCTTTTTTTCATCTAAGTAGAAGAATTCGTTTATACCTGTCCTTACACCTCTTCCGATATTATATAATCTCGAAAATTCGACCAACTTTCCCGCCCCTTTATCCAAAATCGTAAAAAATATATCCGGCGCTCTCAGATACTTCCCACCCCACTTATTGCCCACATAGTTACCGATAAACTCAGAACCAGTAATCTCCGCCTGTTTCGTATCCTCACCCGCTATGCCTTCATTCCATAATTCGCCTTGCGTGAGCGTAACGCACCTGAAATTGTCAATCTTCAACTTCTCTCCCGCATTGGCGATTGCTTTCAGATTACCTTTGTCAATCACGGATTCAAAAGGTTTCTTAAAAGCCACGAACCTTGTTAAATTCTCCGTCAGGACTTTTTCTTTTGGTCGTTTGAACACCACAATTATTGTATTAATACTTGCCTCCGCAAATGTCCGTTTCGCATGATTATCATAAATCGCTTTTGTTTCGATATTCCTGAGCAGAAACGCCTGCAATTTCGTACCGAAACCCACGTCAAGCCACGAATTAGAACTGATAAAACAGAACACACCGCGGGGTTTGAGCAAACTCAACGCGAGATAATAAAAATAAACGTACAAATCACTCTTCAAATCTTTTTTGAACTCGCCTCCCCATTGTGCAGTGACACTTCTAACTAACGCTGCTTTATATTCCTGCCTCAGCTCTTTCGTGATTTCTTCCTCCGGTATGTCCTGCGGTGCTATCTTCTCCTGCCGCACATAAGGCGGATTCGCAATCACAATGTCAAACCCGCCATCCGCAAACACCTCTGCGAAATCAATCTCCCAGAAGAAATTCTTTCCAAGTTCAGGCGACTCCAAAGTTTCTAAAAGTTCTTCCAATCGCTCTTTCTCTCGTTCAAGCTTCTCTTTCTCCTCTGTTCTTTTTTCATCCGAGGTTATCGCCACTTGAGCAGAGCCGAACCTTTGTTGCGTTGCCGCTAAAGGTTTCAATTTGAATTCAATTCTTTTTATCTCAGAATCCACAAGTGTCTT
>JAUXIJ010000054.1 GCA_030621085.1 Candidatus Cloacimonadota bacterium
TCTGATATAACTTATATCCGTCATCTAACCGGATTTTCTTATCTTTCAATAGTAACCGATTTATATTCACGCAAAATATTAGGTTATTATGTATCCGATGATCTTTCATTGGAAGGTCCGTTGAAGGCATTAAGAATCAGCTTTCGTAAATTACAGGATATAAATAAAATCGGATTAATCCATCACTCAGACCGCGGAATCCAATACAGTAGTTTCCGATATACAGATAAATTAAAAAATCATAAAATCCGAATCAGTATGTCAGGAAAGGGTAATCCTTATGATAACGCTGTGATGGAACGAATAATTGGAATATTAAAGCAAGAGTTTCTATTGGATCAAACATTTAATAATATCGAAGCAATAAGAAATGCAGTGAAAGAGGCAATAACTATCTATAATGAGGAGCGTCCTCATTTAAGTCTGGGCTATAAAACCCCTGATGAGAAGTATAATGAAATCGATAATAAAAAAGCAGCTTAAAGAGCAACCTGCAGGTTGCTCTTTAGAAAGAAAAACAGAAAAAATGTGTCAACCATATTTAGGACTGGACACTATTGAATGCCCTCCCAATTCATAGCAATCAGCTATTTTTTGCATATTATTTAAATAACTTTTATCATTAGGAAAATAATTATTTATTCTTTTAAATTCGGTTATTGCTCTATAATATTCACCTTCATTCATTAAATTTTGAGCAAAATTTGTTAATTTGTCTACTTCGTACGCATTCACAAAATTAATAGTAAGAAATAAGTATATAATCAATATTATAAACGTTTTCACAAATTAACCTATTTAACCATATCAAGATATCTTATTGAATCTTTTGTTAATATCGTTTGATATAATTGTAAATCATGACCACATCGATGAAGTCTGTCTGTTGTCATTAAAATCCCAATGAAACCATATTTCTTTATTGCCTTCAGACTATAATTTGAGCAAGAAGGATACATTCGACAATTTTCCTGTTTAATAGGTGAAATAAAAGTCTGATAAAATTTAACCAAGCTTATTAATGAGACCAACAAATATGAATTGCTCTTTTGTTCATAGTTACTAATATTAGATTTTTCAAATTCAGTTGGTGAATTCATCATTGAATTAATATTCAATGACATAAACATTAGTATCATAATTAATGATGTTTTTATTTTCATCTATTCCCAATAAGTATTATTCTAAAATCCAAATTACTTTTTCCTTAATATTTTTAAAGATTCTGAGGAATATTTTCTATTTAACAAATTTTTGTAAAGTCATAATTTTATAAGTATGTTAGTATAAAAAAATCATAAGATTAAATCCAGAAGATAAACCAGAATATTATTTCAGGTATAGGCAAAGGCAATAAGTAAAATTAAGAAGAGAAACGTCACTATTACCGAGTTCCTGTTTTCTTCTACTGAAGCCATACGTTTTCTTACTTTAACCTTTTTGATAATTTTATAAACGGATTTGTTGGATTTTTTTTCTAAATTTTATACTATTTTATTCTTACCAGGTTACAAAAAATATTCATAGTTGTATTTATTCTTGTTCTATAAGGTTTTCTTCTTTCACAAATTTTTCAGGTATCTGTTTGCTGGTTTTGGCTCCTAATTTCTTGATATTTTCAACTCTGGTAATTAAATTTCCTTTACCTGAAGAAAGTTTCTTAACTGCATCTTGATAAGAATTTGAAGCTCTGGTAATATTAGAGCCGACTTTTTCAAGATCTTCCAATAATCTAACAAAGGCATCATACAAATTACCACTTTGACGGGCGATCTCCATTGCATGTTTAGTCTGATTATCCTGTCGCCAGATAGATTCGATAGTCCTTAAAATAGCCATCAGACCGCTGGGTCCAACAATAATGACTTTTTTTTCAAAAGCATATTTGAATAAAGAACTATCAGGATGCAGAGCTATGGTAAAACTGGCTTCAATGGGCATAAACAAGAAAACATAATCCGGAGTATTCAATCCTTCCCTGGTTTGATAATGTTTATCATGAAGGTCATCAACATGAGATTTAATGGATCTTTCCAATTCCTTTCTGTAACCTTTTTTCTGTTCTTCATTTTCTGAATTTATTAATCTTTCATAGGCAATTAAAGAAACTTTTGAATCCACAATTATGTGTTTATTGTCTGGGAATTTTATAATAAAATCCGGTTTGGAAGGAGTTCCTTCTTCACTTTTCAAACCCATTCCTCTACCTTGAGTTTCGTACTCGATACCTTTTCTAAGTCCGGATTCTTCTAAAATTCTTTCCAGGATAACCTCTCCCCAATTCCCCTGCATTTTCACATCGCCCTTCAGGGCTTTAGTCAGGTTTTCGGCATCGTCGCTTATCTTTTTGTTTAGTTCTTTCAGACCTTTTATCTGCTCGATGAGGGAAGTGTGACTCAAACGGTTTTTCTCGTTGGATTGGTCTACCTTACTTTCAAAATCCTTGATCTTTTCTTTAAGTGGATTCAGTATTTCATCCAGATTGGAGCGGTTCTGTTCGGTGAATTTTTTGGTCTTTTCTTCCAGTATTTCATTAGCCAGGTTCTTGAAGGCATCTTTGAAGCTCTTTTGCAGTTCTTCTATTTCCTTTTTTTGATTTTCCAGTTTCTCCTTCAGATTCAAGTTAATTGTTTCCTGCTTTGTGAATTCAGATTGAAGACCAGACGATCTTTCCCGTTCTTCAGTAAACTCCTGTTCGCTTTTTAATAGGCTGGTTTCCAGAATTTCATTTTTAGCTTCCAGTTTACTTTTCTGTGATTTTACGATAAGTATAGAGACCACCGCACCCAGAACTAATCCAATCGCAAGGAATAGAAAATTCATTTCTCCTCCACAAAGAAAAAACTATATTTTTTCTTCTATTTTAATCTTTCTTTTTAACTCAGCTTCTTCCAAAGCGTCTATCTCTGCTAAAGCATTATTGATTAGAATTACACGTTCCCGATAGGGTACAAATGCACTTTTAAAACCATTTATTATAATACATTTGATTTCCGGATACTCCAAATTCAATTCGTTTATTGCCAGCATATATTCATCTGTCAAGGTTGTATTGGAAACCAATCTGTTATCTGTATTCAAAGTAATTCTAAGGCCATAATCTAGATAAAAACTTAACGGATGATTCTTAATATTTTTTACAGATTTCGTATCCATGTTACTGGTGATGCAAATTTCCAGCGGGATGCGGTGGTCGTTTACATAATTCAGAAGATCACCATCCTCGATCAATCTTGTTCCATGCCCCAGTCTGTGTGTGCTGCAATAATGCAAAGCTTCATGAATACTTTTCGGTCCGTATGCTTCTCCAGCATGGATCGTGATATTTATGTTATTATTCAAAGCTAAATAGAAAGCTTCTTTATGGTCTTTTGCAGGATGGTTGTATTCTGCACCTGCCAGGTCGAAACCGATGACACCCTTATTTTTATAAGCAACAGCAAGTTCAGCAAGTTTTAAAGAAGTATCAGGGTTCATATTTCGAATTCCGCAAATAATCACACCTGTTTTTATATTGAACTCTCTTTCTGCCTTTGCCAAGCCATTCAGAACAGCATCCGAGATAGTAGTCAATTTTAATCCTTTCTGGGTATGCAGAATTGGTGAATAGCGCACTTCCATGTAGCGAATATTTTCTTTGGCAGCATCCTCTGCCAGTTCGTAGGCAGTTCTTTTAAGAGCTTTTTCTGTTTGCATAACGCTCAGTGTTATTTCAAATGCTTTTAGGTATTCATCCAAACTTTTACAATCTTTCCCACAACAAACGAATTTTTTCAGATCTTCTTCATTATCTGCAGGAAGGGTTATATTCTGCTCATTAGCAAGTTCAAAGATTGTTGATATTCTCAATGAACCATCCAGATGAACATGTAGATCGGTCTTTGGTAATTTTTCTATAAATTCTCTTTTAAGTTTCATACATTCGCTCCTTTAAATTTTTCATTTTTGAATCCGGTATGTTAGTAAGTTACTAACTTACTGGTTAATCCCTTTATATTCTATTCTTAAACTTGATCCCTTGAATAATATCTCTAAAAAAATCCTTATTCCATACTTTCAAGGCATCTTGATCTTTAATGAAATTTTTCACATCATCTTTTGCTAATAGAAAATCAACATTATCAATTTTTTTATTTATTAATTTTAATAATTTTGTTTTAGTAAGAATATCTTGCTGCTTTAGATGTCCTGATTGTTTCATTCTTGATTCAAGATGTTTAAAATTCAATAATGTGTTTCTACCAATGAACCACACAAGATCATACCAATCTCTTCCCTTGACCCGATGTTGCCATTTCCTACAAAGTACTGCATGCATTTTTCCTGCAAATAAACTTGGCATCGTAAAAGTATTAATCGAGAAAGGAATGGGTTGGAGTAAATATTTTGCTTCAGTAGCAAAACCTTCCGGAGGATCTTTATCAACTTCAAATTTTATTTTGATTACTTTGTTTTTATGAATCCTTTTTCTAAGATTTCCCGGTACTTCTATTGAAATCATGTTCTGCAGCGTTCCAGCTTTGATGAAAGCAGAATCGATCTGTGATCTACTAATATTAGTTTGGGGAATCACTTCCACATTCAAACCAAAACTAACTAATTCAATCTCGATTGCTTTATGGTATTTACTCAAATTAATATCTACTTCTGGTTTTAGAAGTGAAAAATCCAGATCTTCGGAAAATCTATCCAATCCATACAGAATCCGTAATGCAGAACCACCATAAAAAGCAGCCTTTTCGTAAAATTTAGCTCGCCACAAAGCAAGTAAAGCGATTTCCTGAACTATCTCTTTCAAAGCATTTCCATAATCGTTGATACTTCTGCAGTTGTACTTCTTTAGCATGATATCCAATGCTTCATTCATGAATTTTCTCCCATAGCAAGTAAAATAGAGTTACGTTTCCTGAATACAATCGACTCAATTGTTTTAATCTAATTTTATTCAATCTTTTCAGTTGATTTTCATCAAATCTCATATCATCAAAAATAAATAATTCTAACTGCTTTGTATCCTTCATGCCCGTTGAAAAATACAATAAATCTGCAATTGCTTTCTCTTTTGTTGCTATCAATACTCTATGAAAATCATCAATTTCTATTTGAGTGATTCCAAATGGATATAATTTTGGATTTATGTATTTATATGTAAATCTTCCAATAGGAGTTTTGAACATTTTATTCCGCTTGTTAGTTACATTTGTAATAGTTTCAGTCCTTTCAGGAATAATTCCATAAAATGAAAGTGCATATTCGATCGAGATATAGGAAGGTCCATAAATTAAATTTGCTATAGTTTCTTTAGTATACAAACTTGACGTACTATTTGAACCAAATACGTACAAACCTTTTTTCACTCGAACTATTTCATTCCTTTTTAATAGATCATTTATTTTTACTCTTGGATTTTTATAGTTTTTCAAAGCACTTTTCAGCATCACATAATCAAATTCTTCAATGGGAATATTATGCCTAAGTTTCAATTCCATATCACCTCCAGTATGTTAGTAAGTTACTAACTTACTGGTTATGCTGTCAATTTAATTTATTAAATATTATTCTATGATTATAGCTTCTTACTTCAGAAATCAATATTTTCCCCACTTTTCCCACATTATAATTTTATTCAGATCTAATCTTTTTTTACTTCCAGCAAAAGTCTTCAATGCTTTATCATAAAGTGAAGCCTTCTCTTTAGGATATCCAAAGGGACTCATAGCTACAACCCTGATATTATCAGGAATATTCAGTATATCTTTAACCTTCTGTTCATCGAAAGCTGCCAGCCAGCAGCTTCCCACCCCATGATTCCAGGCTGCCAACATCATCTGCTGAAAAGCGATAGCAATATCGACCAGGTAATAATTCTGTTTATTCAATTTAACACTTTTGGAAGGATCAGCACATGCAACAATAATGACTGGAGCATCTTTTATAAAGAAGTTTACTTTACCGATAAGACCACTTTTCAAGGCTAACCTCTCTCGGGTTTCCTTATTCTGAACAACAATAAATCTCCAGCACTGTCTATTCTGAGAAGATGGAGAAAGCCGGGCAGCTTCCAGCATTTCATTTAAAACATTTTCTGGAATTTCCTCTTCAGAAAAACTGCGTACACTTTTTCGAGACAAAATAACATCTATAAATTCCATAAAAAAAATTCCTCTTTAAAAATTTGCCGGAGCAACCTGTTTTCTGTCAATATTAAAAAAGCCCACTCAAACGAATGGGCTTATTAAAATCTATTAAGTCTAGAACGAGATCCCGATACCTGCATTGAAAACGCTGTATTTTGACATTGTGTAATCGGCATAAAGTTTAAGCAGAAGCAGACTGTAACGAATACCAAAAGTAGTACGGAAATTATTATCTCCATCAATCTCAAAATCTATATTCAAGGGTTGTGATTCAAAAGAAGTTGTATCTTCGTTATAAACCATTATTTCTGTTTCATATTCGGCTTTCAGCTTGGTTTGTTCAAAGCCCAAGCCACCGTATAACGTCCACATAAGCAGCTTTTTACTGATCTCGGCATTAAAAGCCAGGTTATTCAATTCTATAATATCTCCCACATAAAGCGTCTGGTAAACTCCCTGCACTGCAATATCGATGGGAACCAGAGGAAGGTATTGGCTTACACTGTGCTTCAAGCCTACTCCCCAGAAACCTACATCACCTATATCTTTGCTGAGCTCATACTTTGGAAAACCTCTTATCATCAATTCGTTTCCAGCAGGAAAACCCAGATGAAATTGGGGAACCATTAAAGGAACAGCCGGCAGGTTAGCACCATTGGGAAGATCAATTTCAAGATCTGAAGCGTTTAACTCAGGGTAGTCATCTAAAATGGGATTATAATGAATTGTTGCACCATCTTTACCAAATACAGTTGCAGTTTCTTCTGTTGGTTCTTCATATAAATAATAGGTTTCATTATCATATTCCATACTTATATCTGGTCTGGTAGGCATGAACGTCTTATCTTCAGCTGGAACAAATGCCAGCATCATATTAATGTTAAGCCCGAATCGGAATGGTTTGAGAACCTCCGCTGTGTTATACAGTCCCGAATTAAAATTAGTTCCATAAGCATTTACAAAGGGTTTAATATAACCTTTTCCGTTATCTACTCCAAATTGCTCCAGTTTTTCCTGAATACCGGCAAAAAGCGAAGTGACAAAAATAATTAACAACAAACTTAAAAGAATCTTTTTCATATTTCCTCCATTTGGGTTTTTATTAATTGAATTTAATTTATTCTGTCAATCCTAAAATGTGAGTGCTATACCCATACCACCACTTATCGAGCGATATTTACCAATATTGTAATCGAAATTAACATTCAATATAGCAAGCCGGAAACTAACACCCAACGTTAATCTGGCACTATTTTCTCCTTCAATTTCAAATCGTATCTTATGCACTTCCGGTTCACCATTCAAATTCTGATATTGCATATCATATTTTAGTTTTGTTACCGTATTTTCCAGCATTAATCCGCCATACGGTATAAAATTCAGCATTTTGTAACCATAAGTTTTACTTACGTTAATTCCCAGTGCTGTGGATTCTATTATTAGAATATCTCCAATAGATAATGTTTGTCCAAAAATTGAAGCACAAATATCCAGTGGTAGTTTTTTCTTTAACCATGAATTGGGGTTATGTTGAATTCCAAAACCAAAATATTTAAAATCCCCCATTTCGTCCTCATTTTCAGATTTGGGCAAAAAGCGAAAAATGAACTTCGTTCCATATATCGTACCGATAGATAATTGGGTTGTAAAATATGGTAACATTGGAAGCTCTTCCAACAAACCTGTAACGGGGGTTGTGAGGATAATTTCAGGAACTGTGACCGGAATTTCCTCATTTGTATCAGGAATTAAAATAATAAAATCCTGTTCGGGAAACACAATGTGAATACTATCCTGACTGGAACCAACTATCGTGGGTCCGAAAATCTCCACCAGGAAATCCTGTACCATAATTGCTTCTATGAGATAATCTCGGATATAAGCAAGACTGTCACCCTCCAGAAAAGAAGTGATCACTTCGCAGTCATTCCTGCCAAACCGGATATTTCCATCTGTATTAAATGTGCTTTCTCCGGATGGAAAGAACGATCCCATTGCTACAATACCATATTCAAAATCCAATCCCCAGGTAACGGAACGAGATGAATTATGAAACCAACCACTATTCAAAGAAGTACCAAAACCGGTTACGATGGGCATTGTGTAACCTCTGGCTACATCTTGATAAAGATTGGAAAGGTTTTGCTCCAGGTTCTCTTCTGCGAACAATCCAATAAACAGAATACTCGAAATTACAAATATTAGAAATATTTTCTTCATATACTCTCCATTCTTTTCCAAAACAAAATTCAGGTTATGTGTCAACTCAAAAAGTGCTTAACAAATAACTTTACAAAAAATATGAAGCCAAATTCTTTACTTCGTTTAGTTTAGGAAAATTATTATGTTGAAAAATAAAAAAATATTACTCGGTGTAACAGGTGGTATTGCAGCATACAAAGCTGTCGATCTTGCCAGCAGGTTCACAAAAATGGGAGCGGAAGTAAAAACCATTATGACCGCTCATGCCTGTGAGTTGATCAGTCCGATAACGTTTAAATCCATTACTCATCAACCTGTGGTTACCAAGATGTTCGACATAGATGCAAATATCGAGCATATCTCCTTGGCAGACTGGGCAGAGATAGTTGTAGTAGCACCTGCTACGGCAAACATAATTGGAAAAGTTGCCGGTGGGATCGCAGATGACCTTTTATCTACAGCTATTATGGCGACTACAGCTCCAGTTTTATTTGTTCCTGCAATGAACATCCATATGTATGAAAATCCAATCGTACAGGAAAATATTTCCAAACTTTCCAAACTCGGTTATTTCTTTATGGAACCGGAAAAGGGAATGCTTGCCTGTGGTTATGAAGGAAAGGGTCGCTTTCCAAAAACCGATGAGATCATCTACTTGGTTCAAACCTACTTGAATTATAAAAAGGATATGAAAGATATTCCTGTTCTTATCACAGCAGGTGCAACCAGAGAAAACATCGACCCGATGAGATTTATCACAAATTATTCAAGCGGAAAAATGGGAATGGCATTGGCTCGTGCTGCTTATATTCGTGGTGCAAATGTTAGTTTAATTGCAGGAAACATAACAGAAGATATTCCTGAATATCTGAAATGCATACAGACATCAACTGCCGATGAAATGTTTAAAGCTACAATGAAAGAATTCCCAAATAATCATGTTACTATTATGACTGCCGCAGTAAGTGATTACACTCCAGCGAAGCCTTCCGTACAGAAAACAAAAAAAGCTGATGAAATGGTATTGGAATTAGAAAGGACAAAAGACATTCTTTTTGAACTTGGAAAAAAGAAATCAGACAAACAAACTTTAGTTGGTTTTGCTGCTGAATCGGAAAAAATTATTGAAAATGCAAAACTGAAGTTAAAAAAGAAAAATCTGGATTTCATTGCTGCTAACAACCTGAACGTTGCCGGTAAAGATGAAACTGAGATAATATTTATTGGAAAAACTATTGAAGAAAAGTTAAGCGGAAATAAATTCCAGGTAGCTCACAAAATATTAGACCTGATATTTCAATAAATAGCGGAATCGAAATGAATAGAAAGGCGATCATAATTACCGGTGCCAACGGAAATGTGGGATCTTATTTTGCTCGTAAATTCTTAGAATCAAATGAAAATCTTATCCTGCTAATACATAAGAGCGAACAAAGGCTACAGGGTTTACAACAAAAATTTACCGATCATCTCAGGATCATCAAAGTTGACCTGACAGATCTGTCTTCATTACAAAACAAATTTTCCAAAGTTATAGAAGAAACAGGTTGTCAACCGGATAGACTGATTCATACAGCTACAAAGCGCAGCCACGATTTCAAACCACTAGTAGATACCGACCCTGAACTCTGGAAACAAATTGTGCTGATGAATATTGTAGGTACTTTCAATATTTTAAAATGCATTATTCCTTACTTTAAAAAAAATAACTATGGTAAGATTGTACTTTTTGGATCGAACGTCACCCGTATAGGTTTGCCAAAAGGTTCGGCTTATTCTGCCTCCAAAGCAGGAATTGCTAATATTGGCAGGACACTTGCTGCGGAGGAAGCAGAAAATAATATAATCATCAATACTGTGTCTCCAGGTCCTATCAAGATAGATGACAGCCAGTTTTCGGAAAGCTACCGTAAATTCCGGGAAGAATATTATAATAAGAAAATTCGCGAGATTCCTTTGAAACGCTGCGCTTCATTCGAAGATATTTTAGGCCTTTGCAGGTTTCTTCTTTCCGAAGAAAATTCGTATATAACCGGCGAAGAATTTTTCATCACAGGTGGAAAGATTTGAGAAAATACCTCCTGGTTTGTACGCTATTATTGTTGTTTCAAAAGACCTATGCCAGACCAGAGATCGCAGGGTATCCTTCCCTGGGATATTCCACCGAAACCGGTTTTTATGGCGGTGGATCTGTTTACTTGCGCTATCGTCCAGAAAGTTTTAATGAAACCGTTCCCAAGAATATTTTTTACATTACATCAGAGTATAGTGAAAAAAAACAGTACTCCCTGAAATTCGAACCGAAAATTCATTTGCTGAATGGATTATATACAATTTCTTCTAAATTGAAATATAATTACTGGCCTTCAAATTTCTATGGAATAGGAAATGATAACAATAAAAACGACTCTGAAAAATTCACTTCTAATGAGTTCTCATTCATTCTGGATTGGCAGCGTCGGTTATCCGATAACTTAGCTATCTCGCTTATGTACGATTTCAGTAAATACGAAATTGAAAAGATGGAAGAAGATGGTCTGTTGGATGTTGGCTCGATTCCGGGTAATGAAGGCGGTATAAATTCCGGTTTGGGTTGGCAGATAAGTTACAATAGACGCAATGCCGAGTTCTATCCTACGAAAGGTGGATTGTACAGTTTTCAGATGATGAGCTTTAATAAAACTTCTGGTTGTGATTTTGATTACTTAAAGTACAGCTTAGACTTGCGGGAATACTTCTCTTCTTCGGAAACTCAGGTAATTGCCCTGCAGGGATATTTTTCTTTTATCAAGGGTGATCCTCCTTTTGACCGGATGTCTTACCTGGATGATCATATGAGAGGAGTAACCGCAAATCTTTTTATAGATCATCATGCAGCTATCATACGAACAGAATATCGTGTATTCCCATGGCAATATGGTTTTCGAAACAGGTTAGGATTTATTGTTTTCCTCGAGACAGGTCAGGTAGCTCATGAATTTAATGAATTCGCTATCGAAAATCTTAAACTGAATTATGGTTTTGGATTCCGGTTTTCATTTTTATTGGAAGACAGATTAAACCTTCGTTTTGATGTTGGTTTTGGAGAGGTGAATGGGAACATTTCCATGTCCAGCAGAGAAGTATTTTAAATTAAGCAGGAGTAATTGTTGAAAAAAAATATAATCTTTCTTTTTATTCTGATCTCAATTTTCTTAAACGCTTTTGAGAATGGTGAAAAACTTATTTTTAAAGTTAAATATGGCGTTATTTCTGCTGGTGAAGCCACCCTGAAAATTAAAGAAACAACTTACAAAGACACCATCCCATGCTACCTGATAGAATCACTCTCAAAAACAAATTCCTTTTTCGACAAAATTTATAAAGTGCGTGATAAAATGGAATCGATCTGGGAAAAACGCAGATTGGTAGCTCTTCGCTTTACAAAGAAATTAAAAGAAGGAAAATATCGCCAGCATCGCATTCACTTTTATTATCCTGATCTGGGATTTACGATCTACACAAAATTTGGTAGAAAAACCAAAAAAACAACAGAGAAAAGAATGGAAATTCCACCGGGTACACAAGATATCTTCAGTGCTTTTTATTATTTTCGCCTGCAGGATTTTTCTGTGGGAGATACGCTCACGATCAATGTTACTGCCGACGGCAGGAACTATCCTGCTGATATAGTTGTACATCGCACAGAAACCATCGAGACGATCTTCGGTGAGAAGGAATGTTTCGTGATCGAACCCATTTTAGAGGGTGAAGCAATCTTCAAACAAACAGGAAAAATATTAATCTGGCTTACAGCAGACGAACATAAAATCCCTGTAAAAATGAGCAGTAAAATTATATTTGGTAGTTTTAAAGCAATCTTGAAAGATGCAAAAAACGTCCCTTACAAAAAAAAGTAGCTACTGGTACCAGCTTCCGCCGGAACTGATCGCTCAACATCCAAAAGATAAAAGATCAACTTCACGACTTTTATATCTGAACAAAAATACCGGTGATATCTCACATCACAAATTTACTGATATTCTCGATTTATTGAAACCATCCGATGTACTTGTTTTGAACCGGACCAGAGTAATTCCTGCACGCCTTCTGGGAAAAAAATCTACCGGTGCAAAAATTGAAGTTTTCCTGCTGAAACAAAAAAACCACAAAACGTGGGAGTGCTTGGTAAAACCGGGTAGAAGATTAAAAGTGGGTACCGAAGTTGAATTTTCCCAATATCTTTCCGGAAAAATAATAGACCGCACAGAAGATGGCGAGAGATTAGTGGAATTCGATTGGGAAGGCGATTTCTGGGAAATCCTGGAAAAAACTGGAAGAACTCCGCTGCCGCCATATATCAAAAGAGAATCCATAGAAAAAGATAAGGAAACCTATCAAACAGTTTATGCACGCGAAAGAGGTTCTGTGGCAGCTCCCACAGCAGGTTTACATTTTACAAAAGAACTCCTCGAGAAAATCGAACAAAAAGGAATAGAAATCCTGGAAGTCCTTCTTCACGTGGGATTGGGAACTTTCCAAATGGTTAAAACTGAAAACATCGATGAACACAAAATGCACAGCGAATTCTGCAGTATCACACAAGAAACTACTGAGAAAATAAATAAAGTAAAAAGTCAGGGTCGAAAAATAGTAACTGTGGGAACTACATCCACCCGAACGCTGGAGAGTTTTGTAGAAAACGGTATATTAACATCCGGTGCACACTGGACGGATATTTTTATTTATCCGGGAAAGAAATTGCAGATCACCGATGGATTGATCACGAATTTCCATCTGCCGTATTCCACACTTCTGATGCTGGTTTCTGCAATTGCCGGATATGAGAATATTATGAATGCCTATAAAATAGCAGTGAATGAAAAATACCGTTTCTTCAGTTATGGCGATGCAATGTTGATATTGTAATCTAACCACAAAGGCACGAAGACACAAAGATGAAAAAAGAAAATTATAGCACTTTCCGAAACTTCCCACGAAGAAATTCTTGAAAATAAGATTCGGAAAATTTTCATTAAAAGCTTGTTCCCAAACCCCAGCTTGGGAATATAATGCGTTACGAAACAGGACATGTAATCTAACAAGTTAAAAGTTTCGTAACGAGAATGAATTTTTTACCCGTCTTTCTGAGACAGTCTTCCTGCTTCTTCTCACGAAGAATCTCGGGTAGAGAAAAAATGAGGTAATATGAAAGATTTTCAACATCCCTTGTTCGATGAGATTTATTCTTTCGATAAAATTGAAAGCACAAATTCAAAAGCAAAGAAGCTGATCAAAACTGGAGAAGCTCGAGGAAATTTCCTGGTAATTTCCCATATCCAATCCGGTGGGATAGGAAGAAATAGAAACCTCTGGTTTTCGCCCGATGGCGGTATCTGGATGACTGCTGCTTTATATGGTTTAACCGTTTCTTCCAGTTTCAGCATCTTCACGGGCATCTGCATTCACAAAGCAATTACAGAGCTTTTTCCTGAAATAAAAAGCAAACTGAAGATCAAGTGGCCAAACGATATTTATCTGAATAATAAAAAGCTTTGTGGTATTCTATCCAGCAACCTTCAAGCAGAAAAATACCATCTGCTGGGAATCGGATTGAATTCAAATGTTTGCGAAATACCGCTTGAGTTAAATGATATTGCCATTTCTCTGAGAAAAGAATTGAATCACAACATTGATAACAAAGTTCTCGTTACAAAGATCTTTGATAATTTCGCCAGTTATCTGCCTGACTTTATCGAGGGGGAACTGGATGTGAAATATTACAATGAACATTCACTTTTGAAAGGACGCATCATTGAGTTGGATACGGATTTCGATAAATTCACCGGCATTGCCAAAGGCATTAACAAAAGCGGTGCTCTGCTCATAGAACTTAAACCCGGTATGATCCAGCCATTTTATGCTGGAACGGTTGTAAGCTGGAATTGATCACTTTCGACAGGATAACAGGATTTTCCAACACAGAGGTGCAAAGATACAATAAATACGGAGAATAAAATTAATTTACTTGACCATAATTTTTTATTTTTTTTTTAGAGTTGTTTTTTAAATTAAATAAGCAAAAAAGAATGAAGTACTATTATGAAAATTGATTTAGATTCAGGAGTATATTTACAGATTAAAGGAGAATTAGGTAAATATAATTCAATTCCAGTTAACTCATTAGTTAAAATTGCACAAGATTTTCAGAAATTAATATTCACAATAGCAAAATATGATTTACCTGAAGATGAACCCTTAAACATTGAAAATTTTATAATTGAACTAGTTGATTTTAAAAAAAGTAGCGCTGTTCCTAAATTTGCTTATTCACAGCGAATTGAAAACACAACTGGTATAAATTGGCAACTACATAGAAAATATGTAAATGAAAAATTTGATAAATTAATTCAGATATCAAATAATTGTAATTACTCGGAACTAAGAAATTTATATCCTGATCCTAATAAGAGAATTCCCATTGTATGCGATTTGTACGATTTTGCTAATGATTTTAAGGATTCCCCTGTATCATTTGTAGATTATAAAGAAGAAAACAAGAAGGTAGTTACTCTATATAATATTAATCGATTTAAGCAGTCTGTAAAAAAAGAACTCGTTGCTGAAAAAAAGGAATTAGAATCAGCTCAAAAAGAAATCCATGAGGGTGTGGCAAAAGTAAAATTAACTACTTCGGACGGTAAAACTACAAGGAAGATAGTAAATTGCTATACACAACATAATATCTCATTAGAGTACGCACCAGAAGTCATTATCACAAAAAACAAAACATATATTTTAAAATATCCACTTAGGTGTTTATTTGAGAAAGAAGATGATTTTTTTATTATCCAGTCGGAAATGTTTAATATCATTGGGACAGGAATAACTGAAGATGAAGCTGAAAGATCTTTCTCTGAAGAATTTGATTTTATTTATCAAAGATATAATAGTTTAGACGATACCAAACTTACAAATCATAATAAATTAATCAAATCAATATTAAATCAGATTGTTGATAAGGCTGAATAATGAGTGTGCTTGATCCCAGAAAGACCTATCGTAATTTAAAAAAGAAAGGATTTTCAGATTCAGAAAATAAAAGTGCTGATCATAAATATCTAGAACTATTTCACAAAAACAAATTAGTCCCTCACACTAAGATTAGTCATGGAAATGAGGATATTAGAAATCCATTGATTAGAATGATGTCATTTCAATGTTATCTTTCGAAATCGGAATTTATTGATTTAGCAAATTGCCCACTAACAAAAGAAAAGTATTTAGAGATTCTAGAAAGTAAAGGATTATTAGAATAAATAATTAAAGCAAATCCGTGATCTGTCCTTACATACTTTCCCTGCTTTTCTACGTTTTCTCTTTAATAAAGGGAAATTACAAATGGTTCTATCCCCCTAAAATCCCACTCTAACCCCAGCTACAAAATTACGTCCGACAGCAGGAAAATAATAATTTGCACCTTCCCATGAATCGTAATAACCTGCAGTTTCGTATTCTTTATCCAGGATATTATTTATTCTAAAGCTTAGTTCGATATCCGATTTTCCGAATACTTTAACTATCTTATAGATAACAGATGCGTTCACAACATTGAAAGGATCAATAGTTCGATCTTCATTTTCGGTATTATCCAGATATTGTTTTCCCACATGTTGAATTTGTACGGATATAAGGAGTGGTTCCGTTTTATAGCTCAATCTTCCATTTGCCAAAATATCGGGAAAACCAGCGATAGTTTTATCTTTGAAATTCAATTCAATTACATTCCAACTTTCATCCCAGTCATACATTATGAATTTTTTAAAGTAGTTGTCATTATAACTGAAACTTCCAGAGAAAAGCAGGTTATATGGCAATTGTGTTTTCAAGGAAATCTCCACACCACGATGTACGGTTTCATCTGCATTACCACGAATCGGGTAGCCATCATCATCCACACCACCATAAGGAATAATCTCATCTTTGAAATTCATCCAGAACAAATTTGTGCGGATATCCCATAAACCGCAAATGTAGCCCATTCCAAATTCGTAATCCACCAGTTTTTCTTCTTTCACATAAGGATCACTCCACTCAATTCTTTCAATATCTCCATTTGAATAAATTGTATCTGCTTCTGCAAAAAGAGGGGCAACATCCAAATCATCCGGACCATCCCAGGTATCGTAAAGCTCATCATCAGCAGGTTCACGCTGTGCAAAGGAAACATTTCCATAAAAATTTATATTCTCATTCAGGTTATAATTTATTCCAAAACGCGGATTGAAGAAATCATAATCTACTTCGTAAGAATTCAGGAAAGCACCCTCAAAATTCCCTGCTTCGTACTGTTCAAATTTGTAATTTATTTTTTGGAAATATAGATTAGCCATCAGGTTAAGGTTAGAGATCGGACTGTACATTTCATTTACGTAGAATGTAATATACTGTTTATCGCCGGTATAATTATAATATTTTTGTCCTTCTTCATAAGAAATGCCCAGAGTATCTGCACCCATAATTTCTATGATCTCTCCCCAGTGATCACTGTCGAATAAACTTAGATAACTTCCCAGCGTAAGCTCGCCTTTTCCATGTTTATATCCGAGTTCTCCAATCCAGCCATAATGGTTCTTGGTAACATTTTTCTTTCTTATCAGATCAGCTTCCAGCAAATCTTCTTCTTCTGCCAGTCCGTATTCCCAAAGGTCACGATCATCTTTATATTGTTCGTAGTAGCCATTTCCCCGAATGTAAAAAAGAGTGTTCTTCACGTTCGCATTATCAGCAAGAAAGTAGCTGTGATGCAATTCAAAATGTGGTTGAGAGAAGTCATCTATTTCATTATCATAAGTAATCGGATTGTGCTGATGATTTACTTCCAGATCGCTTTCCGAAGAAGCATACCAGGCTGCGTGTGTGAGTTCATTTCCGCCATAAACATTCAGTTCGGTTACAGATCTTTCTCCGATTCGTGAAAGATTTGCGAAGTATGACCACTGTTCTGATGCAGAATTATTTCGATATCCATCAGAATTGATACGGGAAAATCTCAAATTCAGTTTATAATTTTTTAGGATTTCATAGTTTGTTTTTACTCCATATTTGTAAGTATTATAACTTCCGAAGTTGGAAAAGATCTCTGTTCGATTGGGAGTGCTAAGATTATTCGTTTGCAAATTTAATGAGCCACCGAAAGTAGATACACCATAAAGCGAACTTCCCACTCCACGCTGAAATTGGATGTCGGAAGTGCTTTCTGCAAAATCGGGCATATCAACCCAATAAACCTGATGATCTTCCGGATCATTCAAAGGAATTCCATTGATCATCACACCAATATGTTTCTGATCGAATCCACGTATCTTAAGATGCGAATAACCAAAGCCATTCCCTGCTTCGGAATATGAGAAGACATTGGGAACTTCACTCATAAGCATAGGAATATCCTGCCCATAATTTATCTCCCTGATGGCTTCGCTTCCCAGATTTGTAAAAGTGACCGGTGTTTCCCGTTCCCTGGCTCTTGTGGAAGATATTTTAATTCCTTCCACAATCAGTGGTTTCAATTTCAAAAGAACATTTAATTTATTCGTTTCGGGAAAATTAATTTCAATCTTCTTACTTGCATATCCGATACGCTTTATGCTTATTTTGTAAGTGCCCGGTTCAAGCTCAGAAAAAATGAATTTCCCATCTAAATCGGAAACATCACTAAGGTTAATCTCTGGAATGTATATTGAAACTCCTTCCACAGGTTTCTGTGAATCAGCATCCAGAATTGAACCAGTAAGAGTGTCTGCAAAGGTTACCTTCCATGCTAGTAATAGTATAAAAACTATAAATATTTTTTTCATTATTCCCTCCATTTTCTTTCGACTCGTAAGGTACAACGAGTCGAGACAAATATCGTCTTCATATTATCTCGAGCCGTCGTCTCAAACTTCCCTAATACAGCTATTCACTTACTTCCGAAGCAGAAGCATCGGACCCAGATATTAGGGATTCAGGATAATAGTCTTTATCATAATTTATCATAATCAATCTGTATTGATCTGCGTTAAAAATAAAAAACCACACGCCAACGCAAACCGGAATGTGGTTTAATATTTCATTCTCATTTTTCCTCCGCTGGCATTATCCAGATCAGGTTCAAGGGTATTTTCTCAGCTGCGGCAGTTTCCGTCAGCACCCCTAAATCAGCATAATTAGTTTTTAAAGAACAACTCTATAGGTATAAAAATCAGAGACGCTAAAATATGTCAAATTGTTTCTAAAATAGAAAAGATTTGACTTATAACCAGCTTTCCCGAATTTAAAAAACGAATAACAGGGGAGCCTTATTGAGTGCTGAGAGGTATTGATAATGCGACCCTTAGACTTGTCGGGTAATGCCGAAAAAGGAGTTTAAAAATTGAATTTTGATCTAACGATTAATTATAAAACCATCTTAACAAAAACTGATTGGATCGTATTTTTTTTAATTCTGATTCTAACTATAGCTGCAGTTATTTATGGGCAATATAAAAAGAAAAAACTAAAAGATAATAAAGAACCGGCTTTTTTAGATCTGTTATTAATGGGCAGACAGCTCACCCTTCCAATGTTTGTAGCAACCCTGGTAGCAACCTGGTATGGTGGAATTTTTGGCGTAACCAAGATCGCTTTCGAACAAGGCATATTTAATTTTATCACGCAAGGTGTGTTCTGGTATATTGCATATATTTTATTTGCTTTTTTCATCACACATAAAGTTGCTAAATATAAAGCGCTTACTCTCCCCGATCTTGTAGGACAAATGTTTGGACCAAAAGCAGGAAAATTGAGTGCTGTTTTTAATTTTTTCAATGTACTGCCAATTGCGTATGTGATAAGTTTGGGAATTCTCATTCAGGCATTGTTTGGCATTTCATTCCTGCAAAGTATGATCATTGGTGTTACGATCGTTGTGCTTTACACACTGTATGGCGGTTTCAGAGCAATCGTTTTTTCTGATATTGTGCAGTTCGTTGTGATGTGCCTGGGAGTTTTCCTGGTTCTTGCTTTTTCAGTTAAGATTTTTGGAGGGATCGGTTTTTTAAAGGCAAATCTTCCCGCCACTCACTTTTCGCTTACGGGAGGTGTAGGAATTGCAACTACACTCGTTTGGGGATTTATCGCTTTATCCACATTAGTCGATCCGAATTTTTATCAAAGAGTTTTTGCGGCGAAGAATATAAAAGTAGCAAAACGTGGAATACTCATTTCCACAATTATCTGGGTTTTATTCGATATCTGCACAACTAGTGGAGCAATGTATGCCAGAGCGGTGATCCCGGCAGCAGCTTCTGATAAAGCCTATCTGATCTATGCACTTCAAATTCTGCCGGATGGAATAAGAGGGCTTGTTCTGGCAGGAATTCTGGCTACTATTCTATCAACTCTGGATTCATACCTTTTCATTGCAGGAACCACAGTTTCTTATGATATGATGCCAAAAAAATACAGAGGGAAAATCTATATTCACCAATTAGGAATAATTACAGTTGGAATTATTGCCGTGCTGATGGGTGTAATTTTCAAAGGAAATATTAAAGCTGTCTGGAAAACTCTGGGCAGTTATTCTGCCAGTTGTTTACTTCTTCCTGTTCTATACGGATATATTTTCCCAAATAGGATAAAAGACTATCAGTTCGTTTTTGCAAGCATTTTAGGAGTCATCACTGTAAGCGTCTGGCGAAATATCGAATTAAGCGGATTCTGGCAAAATGTTGACGAACTTTATATGGGAATAATTGCAACTTCGCTTGGCTTGGCAAGCTATGGTATTGTGTACAAATATTTCATGAAACGTAAAATGATCAATAATAGTTAGTGCAGGTTCAATCTTGCAGATTGAACCATTAATTTCCTAAAAGGAGATGAAATGCCCTCCCAAAGAATAAATAAGAAATGTAAAAGTGAAATATATTTCATCACCTTATCTATTCACAAATTGTATTACTTGTTTGACAGACATGATCGGTGGGAGATTCTATTAAATTCATTAGAATATTGCCAGAAGCATAAACAATTGAAAATCTTTAATTGGGTTTTCATGTTAAATCATATTCATTTAATTGTACAAGCACCTGATGCTATTGCCTTTATTAGAGACTTCAAAACATATACTTCAAAAGAACTGAAAAATAATATATCAATAACTGAACCAAATATCTTGAAATTATTCATCGATAAAAATAGAGAATATCATTTTTGGAAATCTACGAACATGCCCAAATTAATTGAGACAGAAAAATTCTATTTGAATAAGGCAACTTATATCGAAAATAATCCTGTTAGAAAAACGTATGTTAGGAACCCTGAAGACTGGATATATTCTTCAGCAAACAAAGAAAAATTATTGGAATTAGAAAATGCTTTAGAATGAAATAATATTTTGGTTCAATCTACAAGATTGAACCTGCTGAAAATAAAAAACAGGAGGAGAGATGAAATCAGGAGGAATTGTAGGATTGATCCTGGGAATAGGTTTGCTGGCATTTGGAATTTATCATCTTGTTATTGGAGTATATTTATGGGCAATTATCAAGATTATAATCGGAGCAGGATTAATCATGTTGAAATTTACTGAGAGTCGTTATGGCAACATTATTTTCGGGCACATGGTTATAGTTGTCGGATGTATACTGGTTACATCAGGAATATATTATGTACCGATGATAGCAGAGCAAATCAAAGTCAATAATGGGCAGATTTCACTTTTATATATTTTTGCAATGCCGCTGTTCTGGGGATTTTTTGCTATCTTTGGAGGTATCTGTGCTATTTATCATGGATTTTGCAAATGTGTGAGAAAGGATTGGAAAGTTACAAAGTAGAGGGATAAAATCCTCTTCCTA
>JAUXIJ010000130.1 GCA_030621085.1 Candidatus Cloacimonadota bacterium
CAACCCGTGACTTTGATTTGTTCGTCTTTTATCATCTTACTAATCGCATCAGGATATTGAGGATACTCAAATCCAATGCTCATGGCAAGATGACGTGGCACGCCGCCGTTAGCAACAACTTAAGGAAATGGAGGATAATATGAAAAAGTTATTATTTTTATTTATAATTTTAGTAAATTGTATCCTACTTATCTCTCAAACTACAATTCCCGGTGGAGATGTATCTGGAACCTGGTTACTTTCCGGCTCTCCATACTTAATTGAAGGTGAAATAACAATTCCAGATGGACAAACTCTAACCATCGATCCCGGTTGTTTGGTTGAATTTCAAGGACATTATGCACTTAATGTTCAGGGGCAACTTTCAGCAATTGGAACCGAACAAGATTCCATCAAATTCACTATTGCAGATACTACAGGATTTTCAAATCAAGGAACATTAGATGGAGGTTGGCATGGGATCAGGTTTAATGAGACTCCAGCAACAAATGATTCATCAATAATAATATATTCCATCATTGAATATGGAAAAACTAGATTTGCTAATCATAACTGGGAACGATTTGGTGGTGGTCTTCTTTGTTATAACTTTTCAAAACTGATTATTGAAAACAGTCTCTTCCGCAATAACCAAGCATATAAAGGAGGTGCAATACACTTAGCTAGTTCATCTCCGCTAATCAGAAATTCAACATTTAATAGAAACTATGCTGACGAAGGAGGAGCTATAGGTTGCTCAAATGGTACAAATGCAATAATCGTAAATAATATAATAACTCAGAATACAGCAGAATCTGGGGGAGCTATTTATTTCATTTATTCTTCAAATGCATATTTAATTAATAATACAATTTGCAATAATACAACTGAGCAGGAAGGGAGTGGCGCTGTTTGGATCTCTTCAAGTCCAACACTTATAAATAATATAATTTACTCTAACATTGGTAATAATATTCACATTCATTACTACAATCCGATAATAAGATATTGTAATATTGAAAACGGTCTTCCAAATTATCCGAATTACGATGAAACCAATATTGATCTTAATCCATTCTTTGTGGGTGAAAATGATTATCATCTCAATCCCATTTCTTCATGTATTAATCGAGGAATACCTGATACAACAGGATTAAATCTGACAGAATTTGATTTTGATGGAAATCCAAGAATCTATGAGGGGGAAAATCCCAGAATTGATATTGGAGCTTATGAGTATCAAGGAGAACCAATATTGTTTTTTCCGGACTTTGATTCTCATATTAATATTGGATTGGTTCCACTTACTGTCCAATTTACAGATCTTTCTGAAGGAGATATTTTAAGCTGGGAATGGGATTTTAATAATGATGGAGTAATTGATTCTTATGAACAGAATCCAGAATATACTTTCCTGAACACTGGATTTCATACAATTTCACTTACAATTTCTGATGGTGTTTATTCACTTACGAGAACAAAATATGACTATATCGAAACATGTGATATTTACTCTTTCTATGAAGAAAAATTCGGATTCAATAAAATTAATATTGATGATGAATTATGCAGTATTCAGCTTTTTGATTTTAATGGGGATGGACAGAAAGAGATATATACTTCTTACAAAAATATTAATGAAAGATATTTCAGAATTCTGGGAATAGATATTAATGGTGAAACTATTGTAAACGATATTATTCAAATAGACAATGAAGAGGAAAATCTTGAGAAAGTAAGCCTTATAGAATACAATAATACCGGATTTGTTGTCGCGATATTAAAGACCTCAGAAGTATCCGGAGGAAATCCCTCATATAATGATTATGATATTATAATCAGAGTTCATTCGCTCGTAAATTTACAGATTATCGCTGAAGATATTTCATCCTTTAACGGTTATAGTGGATGTTATACGAAAAAATTAAAAACATATTCTGATAGTGAATCATTTATCTACGTGGGATTGAGGATTAGCTATAATGAATTTGTGGGCGGAAGTTCTTTTGACAAAACAATTCGTTGTCTTTTCAGTGGTTCAGCTTTAATCGATGTAAACAATTTAAATGGAATTGGTTCTTTGCTGCATCCTCAAAGCAATTTAGGGGCGGGTTATTATTATTGGTGGGATGATATGGGAGGCAGTGGCAGCAGTATCTCATTTAAATCGTTAGACAATCTTTTTACATTTGCCAGTTCAAGTAATACGTCAGGTTACGGATTAGTATCCCAAAATGATGAGTTTTTTGAATATTATGGTTGCGTAATTTACATTGGAGGATATTTGAAATGCTATTCACCTGATTTTTCTATTCTTCTTTGGCAAACTCAAATGCCCTTTCCTATAGGATTTTGCTCAGCAACGATTACATATGAAAATAACAATCATTATTTACTTTTTTATAAGATATCAAATGAAACGTTTAATATCATTAATAGGATGAACGGACAGATCGTTTATACTCAACCTACATCGTTACATCCCTTTTCAATCAAAAAGACTGCTTCCGGTGAATTGATACTTTTCGAAAATAATGATGACGAATATATTGTATACACTAATGATCCAAATTACTATACTGGAATTGAAGAACATGAAATTCCACAAACCTCTCAGAATTATTCCTTAAATAATTTTCCCAATCCCTTTAATCCGTTCACAACATTCTCTTTTTCAATTCCAAACAAGAGCAAAATCGAATTTTCTATTTACAATATTAAAGGTCAAAAAGTTAAAGATCTTATTAATGAAACTTTTGAAAATGGCAGTCATTCAATCATATGGAACGGTCATGATGAATCAAGCAAATTTGTTAGTTCTGGAGTTTACCTGTATAAATTAAATGTCAATGGCAAAACTGTAGCTGTGAAAAAATGTTTACTATTGAAATGAGAAAGCTGTTGCTAACGGCGGCGTGCCACGTCATCTTGCCATGAGCATTGGATTTGAGTATTC
>JAUXIJ010000113.1 GCA_030621085.1 Candidatus Cloacimonadota bacterium
GAGCTTGGAAAATTAGTGAAAAGTGCCGAAGCCGGGGAGAGCGAAAATGAGTAAACTTCTTACAATTAATAAAAATCCCGAAATCGCAGTAAAAGAATTTTTGACATTTCTCCTGGAAAAAGAAAAGGTCAGCGGAGTTTTCTCATTAAGAAAAGTGAATAAAAACGGGGCTGCGGATTATGGTTTGATAACCGATAAATCTCATCTCGATGAAATCGTTCCGCTTCATCCATTGATGCCGATCAATGCCGGACAGGTGCTTTCCCATTTCACTCCCATCGAGAAACCAATTGCAGCAGTTATCAAACCTTGTGAGTTTCGTGCTTTTATCGAACTTGTAAAAAGGGAACAGGGAACTCTGGAGAATTTTCTGCTGATAACTTATAGTTGTAACGGGGTTTTCCCATTAAAAGAAAATGTTAAGGGTTCTATAAATGATCAGCTTACCGGATATTGGAAAGCAACTGAAAAAATGGATATCCCTTCAGGAATACGTCCAACCTGCCGTATTTGTGAACATTTTGCTCCGACCAATTCAGATATTCTTATTTCTCTTATCGGGGAAGAAACCGGTAAATGCAAAATGTATCTGAATACAGAAAAAGCAGAAAAATTCGCTGATGGCTTTGAAGGAAAAATATCATCTGATGAATTCAAGACTTCCAAACTCGATTCATTGAAAGAAAAACGTATCAAAGAAAAGGAAGAAGTATTTTCCAAAATAAACACAGAAGAAAGCGGACTCGATGGTCTAATCGACGTTTTCGGACGATGTATCGGCTGTCACGGATGCAATACTGTTTGCCCGATCTGCTATTGTACACTTTGCGATTTTGAATCTGCAAATTTTGATTATAATATTCCGATTTTAGAACGGGAACTGGAAGAAAAAGGTGCTTTGAGATTACCACCGGATACAATATTTTTCCATATCGGAAGACTGTCGCATATGAGTTTTTCCTGCGTGGGATGTGGCCAATGTTCCGATGTTTGTCCGGCAGATATTCCAGTTGCTTCTGTTTTCAAAAAATCAGGTGAAAGAGTTGCAGGAATTTTTGATTATATTCCCGGAAGAGATGTAGAAGAAGAAATTCCTGTGATGATCTATAAAGAAGAAGAATTTCAGGAACTGGGAGAATAGATATGAAAAAAGAATTCTCACCTAAAATCATAAGTTTCTTATGTAAATGGTGTTCCTATACAGGCGCAGACCTGGCAGGAATAAACAGGCTGCAGTATCCGACTGCTATCCTGCCGATAAAAGTAATGTGTTCCAGCAGGATCGATCCTGTTTTCCTGATAAAATCATATTTGCGTGGAGCAGACGGCGTTCTGGTTGGTGGCTGACATCCCGGAGATTGTCATTACCAGGTTGGTAATTATCATACAAGAAGAAGAATTGCGATCGTGAAAGAAATTTTCAAATCGTTGGGTTTGGAAGATGAAAGAATTCGACTTACCTGGATCTCTGCATCGGAAGGCCAGAAATTCGCCCGGGTGGGAAATGAATATACAAAACAAATTAATGAAATGGGTGAAAATCCAACAAAGAAGAGGATTTTTTTGTAAATGAAATCTTCCGAATGCCTGCCGTGGTGTATACCAGGGGTCGAAGACCTTCAGTCTGATCGCCAAAGGCGATTAAGTCACCAGAGGCGACTAAAAAGCCGGACAGGTCGGAACGGTTAGTTTAATTAAGGAAAATATATGAGTTCAAAAAGTAAATCTGCATTAATTATCGGGGCAGGAATTGCCGGAATTCAGGCATCACTCGATCTTGCTGAAATGGGGATTAAAGTTCATTTAATTGAAGAAACTTCCACTATCGGTGGAAGAATGCCCCAACTGGATAAAACATTTCCCACAAATGACTGTTCGATGTGTATTCTTGCACCAAAAATGAGTGAATGTGCCAGACATCCGAATATTCAAATTTACATCAAAACAAAAGTAGAATCAGTAACAGGAGATCCCGGGAATTTTATTGCAGAAATAATTGAAGAAGCAAAATATGTTGATCCTGTGAAATGTGTTGCCTGTGGACTTTGCGAAGAAAAATGTCCGGTGAAAGTAGATGATGAATTTGATATGCAGCTTCGTAAAAGAGGTGCAATTTCCAGGTATTTTCTGCAAAGTATTCCTTCCGAATATACGATAGATAAAGAAAAATGCCTTTACCTTACAAAAGGTGTTTGCCGACTTTGCGAAAAAGTGTGTACTGCAAAAGCAATCAATTTTGATGATAAGGATAAAAAAATAAAATTGAAAATCGGAGCAGTGATAGTGGCAACAGGAATAGATGCCTTCGATCCGATCGGGTTCGGACATTTCGGTTATAAACGATATAAGAATGTTGTTACTTCACTTGAATTCGAGAGAATGCTTTCAGCTTCCGGTCCTTTTGGTGGTCACGTTGTTCGGGCTTCAGATAATGTCGAGCCGAAAAGTATTGCCTTCATTCAATGCGTTGGCTCACGAGATGAGAATGTCGATCACAATTATTGCTCTTCTGCCTGCTGTATGTTCGCCATCAAAGAAGCGATCATTGCCAAAGAACATATGAAGGGTTTAAAACCGGCACTTTTCTATATGGATATCAGGGCATTCGGCAAAGACTTTGATAAATATTACGAGCAAGCTAAAGGTAAATATGGAGTTGATTTCATCAAATCCAAAGTTTCGGACATAACTGAAACAGACAAAGGAAATTTGAAGTTACGATACGTCTTGGAAAATGGAGATATTCAATTTAAAGAATTTGATATGGTTGTTCTTTCCATTGGATTGGAACCGCGAAAAAACATTCGGGAATTAGCCGGAAAACTGGATATTAAACTCAATGAATACGGATTCTGCCGTTCAGATGCTTTTACTCCACTCAAAACAAATAGAGAAGGAATTTTTGTTTGCGGCGCATCGAATGGTCCCAAAGATATTCCTGAATCTGTAGTATCGGCTTCTGGCGCAGTTGCGGAAGCTACCAAATATCTTAAATTGGAAAGGCAGGAACTCCAGGAAAAGAAAGTAGTAGAAAAAGAAGTTTTTGGAGAACGACCTCGAGTGGGAGTTTTTGTGTGTCACTGCGGAATTAACATTGCCGGAGTTGTGGATGTGAAAGATGTAGCTGAAAATGCCAAAAATATCGCAAATGTAGAACACTCGGAAGACCTAATGTATGCCTGTTCGCAGGATTGTATGAACACAATCAAAGAACGGATCGAAGAGCATAATCTGAATCGAATTGTAGTTGCAGCCTGCACTCCTCGAACCCACGAACCGCTTTTCAGAGAGACTATCAGCGAAGCAGGTTTGAATCCATATCTTTTTGAGATGGCAAATATTCGTGATCAATGTTCCTGGGCTCATATGAACGAGCCGGAATTGGCTACGGAAAAATCTAAAGATCTAGTAAGTATGGGAGTTGCAAAAGCACGCGATCTGATGCCGTTGAAAAGGCTTCCCATCGATATAAATCCCAAATCACTGGTTATAGGTGGCGGACTTGCAGGAATGACAGCAGCACAATCCCTGGCAGTTGCAGGTTACGAAGTGTTCCTGATAGAAAGAGAAAAGGAACTTGGGGGTAATTTACAAAATATCTATTTCAATTTCGGTAAAGACCCACAAAAATTACTCCGGGATACGATCGAAGAAATTTCCAAAAATAAACTTATTCATATTTATAAGAATTCTGATATTAAAAAAATAGACGGTTATGTTGGTAATTTCACAACAACTTTTGCAAATAAAAGTACGGGAAAGGAAAAACAATTTGAACACGGTGTGGTTATCGTTGCAACCGGTGCGGAAGAGCATAAAACAGAAGAATACCTTTATGGAAAATCACATCGCATTGTTACGTTGGTTGAGTTCGAGGAAATGCTTTATGAAAAGAAATTCCCCGGAAGAAAACCGAAAAATGTGGTGATGATCCAATGCGTTGGTTCTCGTGAAGAAGGTAAAATGTACTGCAGCAGGGTTTGTTGCACAAAAGCTGTGAAAAATGCTCTTGAATTGAAAAAAATAGTTCCCAAAGCGAATATTTACATTGTGAATCGTGACGTTAGAACTTACGGCTTCAGAGAAAAATATTATTCAGAACTGCGGGATAAAGGAACAATGTTCGTTAATTACGAACCTGAAAATAAACCGCAGGTTAAGTTTGTGGATAAATCTGACCCGGACAGCAAGATCAATGTCACTGTTTTCGATCCGATTATGGATAAAGAAGTGGTTGTAACTGCAGATCTGCTTGTGCTTTCCGTGGCAGTTGATGCTCGCAAGGAAAATATAGAACTTGGAAAAATGCTCAAAGTTCCATTGAACGAAGATGGAATGTTTATGGAAGCTCACGTGAAATTGCGTCCTGTGGATTTTGCAACCGATGGTGTTTTTGTTGCTGGACTCGCACATAGCCCGAAAGATATGGATGAGAGCATAATGCAGGCAAAAGCAGCAGCAAGCAGAGCTCTTACATTTATTACTAAAAAGGCGATCCTGGCTGAAGGAACAATTACAGAAGTGAACGAAGATAGATGTTCCGGATGTGGTTATTGTGAAATAATTTGTGCATATAAAGCTATCGAAGTAGATAAAGAAAAAGAAGTTGCAGTTGTGAATGAAGCACTTTGTAAAGGTTGTGGAGCTTGTGTTGCTTCCTGTCGTTGCGGAGCGCTCGATCTTCGCGGATTTAGTAATGAACAGCTTTTTGATTCATTTGAAGCTTTGGATCTGGTAGATGTTTTGGGTAATTAAATTGGAGAAAATATGAAAGATTGGCAGCCAAAAATTCTGGCAATATTGTGTAATTGGTGTTCTTACGCAGGAGCGGACCTGGCAGGAGTTTCCAGGATGCAATATCCGACGAATGTGCGTGTAATAAGGATTCCCTGTTCTGGAAGAGTCGATCCGTTATTTATAATGAAAACGCTACAAAGCGGGTTCGACGGTCTTCTGGTTTCCGGCTGACATCCCGGCGATTGCCATTACCTGTCAGGTAATTTTATCGCCCGTAGACGGTATTCTACGATTAAACCGCTTCT
>JAUXIJ010000133.1 GCA_030621085.1 Candidatus Cloacimonadota bacterium
CGCAACTCTTTATCATCTGTTTCCGAGATCCTCTTATCAAGTATATTTTTCACATCCTCAAAATTCGGACAAGGCTTTCCCCAAGTTTCTTTTTCCTCGGTAATTCCCCTCTTTGCATACGCCTCTTCCAATATTTCAATTAAACTGGCTTCTTGGATATCGCCAATGGTTGGATAACTTTCTTTTAGCCTTTCTACAACATTATAAATTTGTGTTGGCAGACCGCCACCGTCTTCATCCAATGAATCAAAATCTAACGGATTTACCCCAATATCGCTTTTTGTAGTAATGTTGAGTGACTTAAAGCCTTCAATCTTTAGATCTGGGTGAAAACCGAGTGCCAAACAAATATATCCCTGCTTATTCAATTCAAACAACATGGATTTTAAAGCCTCGGTCTTGCCTGAACCTGCCCCACCCGTAATTAAAATATTACCGCTGACTAGCCTTGGTTTTCCATCTGCTCCGTCGGGTTCCCAATAAACTGGCATCTCATCAGTAGAATCCCCTATATGTATTTTTAAAGAATCCGAAGTTGATGAAGGGTGTGGGGGGTATGGTGATGGAAGTGCGTCAGGTTCAATTGATGCTTTAGGTTTTTGTCCTTCGATTTTTATTGAGGGAGTATCTATCCACCCGTTTATGTCATCCACATATATTTCGACCTTATGCACATCTTTCTCAGTAATTTTCCATTTACTGTGCGCAATAGCGTTTCTAATATCATATAACTCACTTAATTTAGTTTTCAATTTGGTCAAATCTTTGGGGAAATATGGTTGAAAAATATCTTTATTTTGTTTCCATTCGATCAGAGAATACGGATCCATGAAATCCATATAATTATGTATATTCACGTGTTTATTTTTGTTATCAATATCTTTATTTTGTTTCTTTTCGCATTTATCCTTGATATCTCCTTTAACTCCTTGTTTCCACCAGTTTTCCCCGTATCGATTCTTGAGCTGTCCAATAGTAAATTCTCTAAATTCTATCTCAAAATTAGAAAGTAGCTTGGAAGCTTTTTCCTCATTTTTTTTAGGTCCGGTTTTTGGCTCTCCTCCTCCTACCGAAAAACCCGTCTTTCCTAGTTCCTCAACAATCGCATTGTAGAGTTCCGGTGGTTTTCCATTTAAGACCATCTCAAACATTTTCTCATCTATAATTATCCAATCATCACTCATTTTATTGATGTCGTCTCCGAAAACATTCCGGTACACTTTATTCAATTTCGGAATATCCATCATTGATGTGAGTACGACGACATACTTTGAGGATCCTTCATTTTTTAAAACCTCCATTTGCGCTCCCGTTAGCCAAGGGGTAGAGATAAGCATAATATCTTTTTCAGACAATGAATTATCCATTGTGTGTATATTCCACGCTTTTGCGCCCTCGAATAATTCAGGCGTTTCAAATGAAATATCCGGATAGTGTTTTTCAGATAATTGGTTGAGTATCCGGTCTACACCATCTGCCACCATCTTTATCTCATTACGTTTTCTCTCGAATAGGTACTTCTTTAACGGCTCGTATAGTGTCAGATTTAATACTATATCATCATTTTTTTCACCAATGATTGATCGGTGCGGGATAATCTCCCCTGTCAGTTCCCGTTTTTCTATCCATCCATTTTTTAGAAGTTCTTCAATAGCAATCAAAGATTCAACTCGCTTTTTTTCAAAAAAAGCATCTACGAGTTTCCTAAAATCGGGCAAGTCCGGTAAGGTTATGTATTCGTCTATATTTTTGGCTATTGGCTCTAAATATTGTGGAAGTATGAGTTTATCCTCCCTTTTACCACGATCGTACTTAATTTTTGAACCAACCCACTCGAGCTTATTTAGAAAGCCCAATTTTATCAGTAGGTCGGAAACTTCCGACATCGTTGCACAAATATTGAACGTGATATTTAAGAGAGCTTCAAACCTATTAGATCTTTTATAGCAGTACTCCCAATTAATATTATGTGCGTCAGGATTATCATTCCACACCTCATAATTATCCTTGATTTTACAAAAAAACCATACGATATATTTTTCCTCATCTTTGGCAGATTTTAACCTTTGTAAAACGGTATCCTTTAATATATCATTTGTATCAAAATATTTTATTACTTCAGCTTGTGCGTCAAGAAATCCTGAGTTAAAATTAAACCCGGTAGATTCTATTTCCTTGATGAGTTCACTGTAAATCTCTCCAGCCTTCTCTTCAGTACGGTTATATCTGGGCATTATATTGCTTTTTATTAAGCCGTGATTAGGGGGGACTCCGTGCACATGTACCGCGGTGCTACCCGTAGGGGCAGTTGCCCACTGGTATATAGCATCAAGCAGTATCGGATTTTCTTTAACCTTATCAAGTAATGATGTAATATTCTCACTCATTTTATCATCCTCTTATTTGTAAGCCATTTAACAGACTTTTGATCTTGCTGGTATCTTGTTACGCCCATAAGTATATAATCTTCCGTTGGGTCCGACCAATCGAACAACAGCACAAAAAAAGAAAAACAAATATGGACGCGTTCATCGCGCCCATATCCTTACACAGTTTCAGTACTGCGTCAGATTATACTTCGTCTTCATCTGCACGTACGAGTCCCAGTCCGTGATCTTGAGGAGCGCAGTCATCTCCTCCATCAGCGGCGC
>JAUXIJ010000162.1 GCA_030621085.1 Candidatus Cloacimonadota bacterium
GCAGCGAATAAGCGATGGGGGGAAGTAACGATAAAGAAGCAGGGGGAAGAGAAAAATAGGTTTGATAAGACAAAATCCTTCAGCATTATCAAATCTAAAAATGAATATACGCTCGAACAACTAAAAGAAATATTTGAGATGGTTATTAATCTCACGGATAACTATACATTTGAAGACCTGAGACGAACATTAAAAAATCTAAAAGGACGGGAGTGAAATAGTATTAGGTGTAACAAAATATGTGTGGGGAGATAGGGGGAGGAATGAATGAGTGAAGTGCGGACGCTAAATAAATCCCTTAACATTACATTGCAGTCAGCACGTTTTCTCACAGATAGTGGAGAACCTGTGGATGGACTAATTGATCCTACGCAGGCAAAGGAAAACTATGTTATATCTCTCCGTCATAGACTTATTCTGAATGAAAATCGAGAAAAGACTAAGATAGATCGGATTTATGAATCGCCTGCAACTAGTAAAGGAAGACTTAAAGGAAGACCGGGACATTCATGCATATATTTTAAAATAGATGATGGCACACAAGATATAAAACAGATTAGGGAAGATATTTGGAACACTGGGATGGCACCACTTCTTTGGTTAATCGGCCCAACAAGTGTGCGCATATATGATGCATTCGCCAGACCGGAAGAAACGGATACTGAAAAAACTCATATTTTAGACATACTGACTATAACTTCTGAAGGACTGGGAGGTGTTGAAAAATTTATGCGGGAGTTATTTGATACTGGTAAGTTTTGGGAAAGTGACATTGGGAAAAACGTTAATCCTAATCAGAGAGTTGAAAAAGCATTGTTGGACGATTTATGGGATACTGAAAAAATTTTAACTCGTGATAATGGGGGTCTCCCAGTTCATATAGCTCATGCGATTCTTGGAAGGTCTATTTTTATGGCTTATTTGTGGGATCGTAAAATAATCACATCGGAGTTCTTAAAGGCGGAATTCGGACATAGCGATATGGGGGATTTGCTAACGGATAAAAAACAATTATACAACTTTTTCCGGTGGTTACGTAAAACATTCAATGGTGATTTATTTCCAATAGATGATGGAGAAGAAAATCGTGTTAAAGATGTGCATTTGAAAATTATTCACGCATTCTTTAACGGCAACAAGATGAGGGACCTTGAAAAAATTTATGATAATCCTAGTATAACCCGCCAGAAAAGATTATGGCCCTATAAATTCGATATAATTCCAATCGAATTGATAAGCAGCATTTATGAAATGTTTGCTCACTCAAACGATCCTATTGATGCAAGGGCAAAGAGTATTCATTATACAAAACTTCATCTTGTAGAATTAGTTCAATCAATAGCAATGCTGGATTTGCCGGATGATTCCCGCATCCTCGATCCTGCTTGCGGTTCAGGTGTGTTTCTCGTAGATGCTTTCCGCAGACTTGTCTGGAAAAAGGAATTTGAATCCGGGGAAAAGCTCAACCATGATGAGATTTTAGATATATTATTAAACCAGATATATGGCGTTGATGTTGAACCGGGTGCAGTTGAAGTTACTGCGTTTAGTCTCTACTTAGCATTATTAGAACTAGATGAAAGTTTCAACAACCAGGAGGATGTTAAATTCCCAACACTTATTTATAATCCAGAAAAATGGGATGAGGATTATCCCCCAACGCTTTATAAACAGGATATATGTAATACTGAGCACATATTTAATGAAAACGAGCCATTTAAAAATACTAAATTTGATCTTATTGTAGGAAACCTTCCTTGGACGAAGTTAAGAAAAAATACCGCACCATGCGATCCAGAAAACCCCATATCAGG
>JAUXIJ010000172.1 GCA_030621085.1 Candidatus Cloacimonadota bacterium
ACTATCTCAGAAATACTCTGATAAACTATCTAATGCTCGTGGACTGGGGCTCATGTGTGCCTTTGATCTTTCTACTCCTGAGAAAAGAGATGAGTTACAAAAGAAGCTATACGCAAAAGATTTAATTGTTGTAACCTGTGGTGCAACCACAATACGGTTCCGTCCACCACTTATAATCTCTTCGGAAGAAATAAGTGAAGCACTTGGAATCTTGGACAAAACTCTTAAGGCATTCTAGATTTTCTGTTAACCTAGGGTACATGTGTAGTTGAATTTCCCGCTGTTGAAATCAAATCTATGATTGCTATTGTAAAATATATTTATTCAGTTAAATTTAAGTTACCCTATTACATTCTTCATATTGGGGAACTTACTTGTCAAAGAAAGCTTTAGCCGTTGGAATAATGTTTCTATTTATCTTTTCAGTAGGCAGTTCACTTGTAGTTGGATATGATGCTGAGCTAGATGAGAATCTGTCTGAAGGGAATTGTTTAACGGAATGTCTTAATGAACATGAAGAATCAACTCATCAGATATGTGGAAAAAACTGTGGTAGCGTTGCGGTCATGGATGATTTGTTGGAGTTCTATAAGTCTTTTGATCTTTATTCCCATTTGATGAAAACAACTGGTGATCCGGATGATGGAGAACATGATAGGTATGCTAAGACCGTATATGACGATGTTGAGAATTCCACTATATGTGGATATATATTAGATAACACTACTGAGGAACCTATTGAAGGTGCTCGTGTTATTATATTTTGGTCAGAACATCAAGGCATTATTGTAAATTATACCTATAGTGACACCTTGGGTTTTTATAATATCGACATAGGAATGAGTGAGGTACTCCTTGTTGTTCGTGCAAGTGGATATTTCAATCATTTCATGGGGTTAAATGATTTTGAGGATAATGAAACATTATGGTATAATGTTTCTTTGAATCCTGGTGCCCCTCTTGAGAATTCAATTGTTTGCGGATACATAACAGATAATTTGACTGATGATCCTATTGATGGTGCTGACGTTATTTGTGTAAATTATGCTAATTCAACGCCTTATGATTGGAATTATACCTGTACCAATTCATCTGGTTTCTACAGTATTAATGTATCAACAGCAGGAGATACACATTTTTATTCTGATGCTGATGGTTATTATAGCAATGCTACTATGGAGTATAATATCAGCGAAAATGAAACATTATGGCTCAATATATCTCTTGATCCTCGCCGCCCTGAAAACTCTACAGTTTGTGGATATATAACTGATAATGTTACCAAGGAACCTATTGAAAATGCCTGTGTTGATCTTTATTGGCGCGATGATGAAGGACATTTTGTGTTTAATTATACTCATACTGATTCATCTGGTTTTTACAGTATGGATGTAGCAGCAGGTAAAATCTGGATGTGTACTGTTTTTGCTGATGGGTATTTCCCTGAATCTATGTGGGATTATTATATGGATTACAATATCGATGAAAATGAAACATTATGGATTAACATCTCTCTTTATCCCAGACCCCCTGAAAACTCCGTTGTATGCGGATATGTAACTGATGAAGAAACTGGTGACCCCATCGAAGATGTTTATGTTGGCCTTGACTGGCAGGACGATCAAGGTCATTATTATGGAAATCATACCTAC
>JAUXIJ010000101.1 GCA_030621085.1 Candidatus Cloacimonadota bacterium
GTTGAAGAAGATATGAGCTATGACTGTTCCATGACGTATGAACTATTCCATGCTTCCGGTTCTTCATCAAACTGGATAGAGCCATTTATACTTTTTGATAATCCCGAAATGAGCGAGCCGTATACCGGTGCTACAGATGATGAATTCATCTGGCCTCAAGTATGGGTAGGACCATCTCCACTTGCAGATCATCGAAGAGTTCATACCTATGCAAACAACTATACTGCTAATTCAGGCGGTGGCCATAATTATAACAGTCTTTATAAATATGCGGATTTCAGTGCTGACTCTCTATTATATTCATCAACTCTCGATTGGACTATAAAATCTTTCGATTATTTTGATGATTTGCATTATAACAATGTCGATCGTATAAATAAGGACATGATCGTAAGTGAAGTTGACGGAAAAGTTGCCTTCGTCGGTGCTTCAAATGATTCTCTGTTTGCTCTGTATAGTGATGACTACGGTGAAACATTTACATTATATACTCAAGAACTAAAGCAACCGATGGTTAATCCTACAAACAACATTACCGGTGCTCCTGTATGGGAAAATGATAATGGAACTCCAGCTGAGATGTACATTGTTTATTCAAATGACCTCAGTCATTTTAATTGTGTATTCACAGATGACCATACAAAAGTGCAGTGGATAGGTGGCGTAAACTATAACTCTGCAGAAAATATGGGTCAGGCAGTATATTGGCCTGCTTACATGTATCCCAAAATATTCACTTTTGATATTACTACAGGAGAATTCAGTTTTTACGATCTGGATGTTCAGGATAGCGATCCCGGTGATGATCATATGGCTGTTGCCTTCGACCTTGATGATGACGGTATTGTAGATGAGTATGACGAAGATGGCTGGCCGATTATTGTTATGAGTTGCCCAAGCTGGTTCTATAATTCAGATGGTGGCTGGCAGGATGCTTACTTTCATGAAAGTAATAGCAAAATGATAGCTAATGGAAACTGGGTGGTTTGTGCATGGCACGACGGTGCAAAACTTCAGGCTGCATATTATGAAGAACCAGGATACGATGGCTGGGTAAAAGAATCTGAGATCTGTATCGTTATCTCTGACGATAATGGTGAAACATGGTCAGATATCAGATACATCAATGCCAACCCGAACGATGCAATTATCGACACAACTAACCATTATGCTGGTAACTATGCACCGGAATTCGAGGATATGTTGCCTGTTACCATTTCTCTTGGTGATAAGCTTGAGATCCTAAGCAATACACCTGGTAACTATCATGCTAAACTGCACTTTATGTTCAATGATGATAACGATTACGGTTCAGCTGCTGGTCAAACAGTTAATGGCGGTATGTTAAATGGTGGTTCGCTTCGTTATGCTGCTCTTGATCTTGAATTCCAGGAACCAAACTATACTTCAATACATGAAAACACTATAACTCCTGTTGCCGGTCATCTTGCTCAAAACTATCCTAATCCATTCAATCCATCAACAACAATAGCTTACAATATGGTAGAAGCTGGCAGAGTTTCCATCGAAGTTTTCAATATAAAAGGTCAAAAAGTTAAAACACTTGTAAACGAGCACATGACAGCCGGTAACCAAGATGTTACCTGGGATGGAAAAGATACTAACAATAAGTCTGTTTCCAGTGGTATCTATTTCTATAAAATGAAAACAAATAACTACGTTTCTACAAAGAAAATGATCCTTATGAAATAGTAGCCGATGTCTTTCCAGTTAGCTTATATTTTATGAATAGATAACTGAGGAGAACAAAGACGAAATAGAGATGATCCGTTTCACAAGCGGAAGTTAAGATTAATGGAGAGAGTTTTATGCGAGTTGAAAAATTCGTAAGAACTCTCTCCTTCTTTTTAATAAAATACTAATATTTGAAAAGACAAGATCATTAAGTATAAGAAATTGAGATTATAAAAATCGGTTTCATTCTCGTGTAAAGAAAAGGACGTATCTATGGTTATCAGCAGCATAGCACTGAAACAAGATGACCTTTTGAAACAGAAATCTTTCCAAAAAAAATAAAATATCTTGAATTCCAATCTGGTATTGTAAAAGATGGTTACAAAGTATAGTATGCTCTTCATAGTTGAATTGTAGAGTATTCCGATGGAATCATTTGATTCCTGATATGGTAAATATGAAGGATCAGGTATAATGAATTATGAAAAGAAAACATTTAAACTAGTTAGAACAATAAGGATATGAATGAAAAGAATAATTATATTTCTCATATTAATTTTTATATCAGTAGTGGGATTTTCAGAAAATTCATTAATTGATAGCTTAAAGATAGAAATTGAAAAAACTACAGGAATTGAAAAAGTAAAAGCAATTAACCGTCTTTCTAAAGCATATTGGAACGTTGAGCCGGGGAAAACACTGGAATATGGTAATAGGGCATTAAAGCTAGCCAGAGAATTAGATTACAGGAAGGGGGAAGCTAAAGCTATCAGTAATATGGGAGGTGGTTATTATTATCTGGGCGATAACGATACAGCACTGAAATATTTTAAGGAATCACTTCTTATCCGGGAAGAAATCGGTGATAAAATGGAGATTATTATCGCTTTGAATAATCTGGGAATTGTTCAGGAAAGCTTGAATAACTATGAACAGGCACTCGGTTATTATCTGGAATCACTGAATCTGGAAGAGGAAACTGGTAATAAAAATGGAATTGCAGGCTCTTTGAATAATATCGGTCTTGTTTATAAAAACCTGAGTAATTATAATAAATCTCTGGAATATTTCCGCAGATCTCTTAAATTCTATGAAGAAATTGAAGACAAATATGGAATTGCCAGTACTTTAGGAAGTATCGGAATAATTTTTGGAAATCTAACAAACTATGAAAAAGCATTGGAATACCATTTTAAGTCTCTGAAGATATACGAAGAAATTGCAGATATAAATGGGGTTGCAAGTTCATTCGGCAATATCGGCAGTATTTATGATGATATTGGCAATATCGATATGGCTCTGGAGTATTATAAAAAATCACTGAAGATTGAGGAAGAACTCGGGAATAAATTCGGGATCGCAGGGAAATTAAATAACATTGGAATTATCTATGATGACCTTAGTAAATATGATGAAGCGTTAGATTATTATTTGCAATCTTTGAGGTTTTATGAAGAAATCTCTGATGAGAACGGAATTGCAGATGCTTCCAATAATATCGGGGTAGTTTATGAAAATCTGAAAGAATATGATAGATCTCTGCAATATCTTAATAAAGCTTTGGGAATGTACAAAAAAATCGGACGGAAAAAAGGTATTGCTGCTTCTTTGAATAACATTGGATCGGTTTATTTCAAATTAAAGAATTATAACACAGCGTTGAATTATTTTGGGCAAAGTTTGAAAATAGCTAAAGAGATTCAAATCAGGGATTTAATAATTGAAATTTATCAGAAAATGTCAAATGTATATTCCGAGGAAAATAATTACTTCAAAGCATTGGAATATTATAGATTGTATTCAAGTACTAAAGACAGTATTTTTTCCATAGAAAGAATGGAAATAATAGCTGGTATGGAAACTACTTATGAAGTAGAACTTTTATTAGAAGAGCAGGAAAAAGAAATTGTACTTTTACAGAAGGATAATGAAATCTACAAACTTAAAGCTGAAAAGCAGAGATTGACAGTATGGTTGCTGTTTTTTGGCCTTTCAATTGTATTAATACTGGTTTTGGTTGTTTATTATCATTACCGCTTGAATAAAAAAGCTACTCAGCTTTTAGAGAAACTGGTGAAAGAAAGAACCATAGATCTGAGTGAAACTAACATTCAGTTAAAAAAAGAAATTTCTGAAAGGAAACAACTACAGAACCAGTTGATACGTTCGGAAAGATTGGCAGGTATAGGCGAATTAGCTGCTGGAATTGCACATGAAATTCGGAATCCACTGGGCAATATTAGTTCATCGGCACAGATTTGTTTAAAAAAATATAAGCCAAATAAGGAAATCAGACAATTCCTTGAAATCATCCAGGAAGACTCAGGAAAGGCTAATGAGAAGATTAAGGGATTATTGGATTTTGCAAATCCCCGTGAAGTGAATTTCAAACCTGGTTCAGTTCATAAAGTAATAAAAAAAGTTATAACAAGTGTTAATGCGCGCTGTTTGGAACATAAGATTAAGATTGTTAATAATTATAAAAAGCAACTACCTGATATCTTATTAGACACAAAATGGCTTGAACAGGCTTTCTTGAATCTTTTCCTGAATGCTATCTATGCAATGCCGACTGGAGGGAAATTAATTATTAATGGAGAGGATGATAGAAAAAGCAAACAGTTGATTGTTAGGATTGAAGATACAGGAGCAGGAATTTCAAAGTCCGATCTATCAAAAATATTCGATCCTTTCTTCAGTACAAGAGAAGATGGAGTAGGATTAGGATTGAGTTTATGCCATCAGATTATTGAAGATCATAAGGGAAAAATAGAAATAGAAAGTCAGATAAGTAAAGGGACAAAAGTTATTGTTACATTCCCAATAACAGAATAAATAAGGAAAGATATGAAAACTATATTTGTAGTCGACGATAATAAAAATATGCAGATCATTTTGAAAAATATATTATCAGATGAGGGTTATCAAATAACTACATTTGGAAATGGTAAAAGTTCACTAACAGAAATTGAGAAGAATATTCCTGACCTTGTTCTGCTCGATATCAGACTTCCTGAAATGAACGGAATAGATGTATTAAAAAAAATAATGAAAATCAATAAAGATCTATTAGTAATTATGATAACTGCATATGGGGATATAAAAACAGCTGTAAAAGCTATAAAACTTGGAGCTTATGATTATATCACAAAACCATTTATTAATGAAGATCTTATCCTCACAGTTAAAAAAGCATTGGAAACACAAGAATTAAGGGGAGAAGTTGAATGCCTTCGTAAGAAACTAAAAGAAAGAACTCAAATCGTAAAGACTATGGGTGAAAGCCCGGAAATATTAAAAGTCATGAAGCAGGTTGAATTAGTTGCCCCTACAGATATAAGTGTTATAATCCAAGGAGAAAGCGGCACCGGTAAGGAAGTTATCGCTAATCTGATTCACAAAAAGAGTAATAGAAAAAACAAGCCTTTTGTTCCAATAGATTGCGGTGCTATCCCGGATACTTTAGTAGAAAGTGAATTGTTCGGATATGAGAAAGGAGCTTTTACCGGAGCTACTTCAAATAAAAAAGGAAAGTTTGAAGCAGCAAATAAAGGAACACTGCTATTGGACGAAATTGCAAATTTACCCCCGTTTGCTCAGGCTAAATTGCTTCGAGTACTTCAGGAGAAAAAGGTTCAAAAGATAGGAAGTACAAAAACGATAAATATTAGTGTTAGAATAATTGTTGCTTCGAATCTTGATCTTTCAAATGCAGTAAAAGAGGGTAAATTTAGAGATGACCTTTTTCACAGACTCAATGAGTTCAAGATTATTCTTCCTTTACTCAGGGAAAGAAAGGAAGATATCCCGATTCTAGCAGAAGAATTCTTAAATGATTCAAACAAAGAACTAAAAAAGGATATTCAAGGATTTTCACAAGAAGCACATAAATTACTTTTAAGTTATTCATGGCCCGGAAATGTAAGAGAGTTAAAACACGTTGTAAAAAGAGCGGTTTTGTTAGAGGAAAAAAATAATATAACTCCCGAAGTATTGAAATTAGAAATTACACCACCTGCGGATCCATATAAAGAATCTCTGGATAACTACTTTCAAATGATTCTAAAAGAAGAATATACCTTATCTGATATAACTTCTAAAGTAAATAGTGAAATGGAACGCGAAATTATTAAGAAAATCTTGGTAGAAGTTAAATATAATAAATCACAGGCAGCAAGGATTTTGGGAATCGATAGAAATACACTTTATTCAAAAATGAAAAACCTAGATATTTAATAATTGTTGAACACTAAATACAAACTGTAGAACTAATTCAGCAATTTTAATTCACTATTTCTACTTTGTGTTGAGTATTGCTTTCAGAATTATTTATTTTTAGTTTGTAACTACATATACTTAAACAAAATAACAGCATTTCTTTTTTATTGTATTTCTCATGCCAAATAATGGCACAGCAATTGCGGTTTTATTTATAAAACTTAGAAAAAAGGAGGAGATATGAAAAGAATATTAATTCTTTTTGTACTAAGTTTATTTGTTTGTACATTGCTGGCTAATGACTTTATGCAGCCAGCTCAAGTTGCCAAGGGTGACTACTATCAAGGAATGCGGTTCGG
>JAUXIJ010000153.1 GCA_030621085.1 Candidatus Cloacimonadota bacterium
CCCATTGTTATTTATCTGTGAACAATTATAATAATTTTGGCCCGACCAATTCGGCGTGGTGTACCACCATGCTGTCGCTGAGCCATATGCAAAAACAGGCATCAAATACACCCCTTTGCTTGCCGCATAATCAAATAAACTATCCAGAACACTCCAGTCTATGCATTGCGCTGCATCTTCTGGGAATGAGGGTAAGGTTAACTCTGGGTCCATATTTGCCCAGAAAAGTTCAAGGAGCATAAAGGTGAAGCCGGATTCAGAAGTGTGATTGATATATTTCATCACAAAACTATAATTTGTTCGGCTACTATAAGGATCTATTAATGTCATATACCCTGTTAAGGGTACTGGCTCATTATTAATTAGCAATCTTGGGATACCATTAACGATGTTTACATTACTTGTTGTTGGAGTAGTCGACGGTTTTCTATCTTTACTATCGGGTGTGAACCCCTGAAAAGTCTTTGGTAATATCAGGGGATTAGAGATAATGGATGCTTTCCCTTGAAATTCAAAGATTCCTTGGGCATTTGAAAGTACCAACATAAAACACATTATTAGACCGATGATACCGATGTTGATTTTCCCATATTTTTTTGCAATCTTCATTTTATCTCCCTAAATTAAATATTTTTACCTCCATTTTATCTTTTGCGTTGTTCCCCTCGTTATCATAAGCGATTGCTTTTATCTCATGATTTCCAAATGCTTTTTCACCCCAGAGCCATTCATAAGGATATTCAGCATCTGTACTTTTTAAAACATCATCAATATAGAATTCCACTTGGTCTATTCCATCCTCGTTGTATGCGTCAACTTCAACAGTTATCCCACCAATGACAACAGTATTCCCAAAGACCGTAGGCATGATCTCCTTATCAAAAATATAGAGATACTTTAGCGGTCTTTCAATTTTTAAATTTGGAGGTGTATCATCCTCAATTTCTTCACCGAATAAGATTTCAAGAGCGGCCTGTGTATTGTTTGGTTGAAATTCTATTAATAACGTGTCAGTAGAATTGTCTTCCACAAAATTCAGGATAGTTCCATTATCCAAAGAAATGGTATAATTATATCTATTGGATAGATAAATCGCGACCTTTGTAGTAGACTTTATTTTGGTTTCAAGGTTAATAGTCAATAAATCATTGATTTCATTCCATTTCTCTTCTTCAAATACTGCCCATTCCGCGGCGACAAAAGAGGGGTGTTGTGTACATTTTGTAATGCCAACGAGATAAGGAATCATCTCCTTGAGATTGATTTCTGTGGTAAGCTTATCATCCACAGGTTTAAGCTTTGCAATAGGTGTCATGTTGCTCCAGTCGTAGATTATATACTCATTTGATGGATTGTAATCCTCTAAGCAGGTCAAATCAAATGAAATTGGACCATGGTATGACTTCTCCGTACGTAGAAACTTGCGCCATCCACCTATATTATTTATCTCAAATTGCTCGGTCTCATCATGATTTACACCATAGAAATCATATAGATTTCTTAAAAACTGGCAGACGGCATTAAATTGTTCCTCCGTGCGCAATGCTTTAATACCAACATCCCAGCCTAATCTCGAAAACCAGAACACAACATTGTCCTTATATCCAACAGTAGCAATCTCAGGGTTTGAACTCAAATGGCCAATGGGTGCATATCCCTCTATATCATAATCAAAAGTAGGTATATGATAGAAACTATAATTATCAACAGTTTCACTTTCAATTCTGTTGATTAATCCACTGGCATCTGATGATACAAAGTTCCAGGTAGTGTCTTGCGGTTTAGTTATATTCACTTTATACTCGCTAATCGGGATGGAAATACCTAACAATCTTTGTAATTTTGTGAGATCTTGAGCCCCATGTTCATCAAAAACCCCAGTTCTGCCGGCGATAAACAAACCTCCTCCATTGTTCCGGTAGTCTACTAGTATGTCTACAAAAGTTTCATTCATTCTAAAGATGTTAACTAGACCCACTGCCTTGTAATCATTCAGCAATTCAGGGTTGATTATTATCTCATCAGCTTGAACCACATCAAACTCCAAACCTGCGCATCCGAACATGAAACCTGC
>JAUXIJ010000041.1 GCA_030621085.1 Candidatus Cloacimonadota bacterium
TTAGATGCTCCCAGCCATAATCCTACAGACTCCACATAAGGCTGCCAATCTGATGATATGGAAAGCTCTCCACAAAATGAGTTTCGCAGGTAATTCCCTGAGAAATTAACCAATGCAAAACGGGTTTTTTGCATTATAACCGATTTGAAATAAAAGTCATTTCCCGTATAAGAAGAGACCTCTTCCTGGATCAGTTTATTAATGCCCAAAGCGAAATTTAATTTTGTGGTATATTCATTGGAAAAAAGAGTATTTTCGTTTTGCCAGTTAAATCCAAAATCAGCAATTTCTGTTTTAGCATCATCGAATTTATAAACGTTCTGCTGGAAATTGATATTAAAGTAGGAGTTCATTATTTCGGGCTGCCAACCAAACATGAACCTGGTGGTTTGCCAGTTCTCCTTCCAGTTCTTATAACTGAATTTAGATGTTAATTTCAGGATATTATTTGCGTGATAACTTCCCCTGAAATCACCAAAATAATGATTTCCACCTTTAAGCTGGATGGCTGCTGTTCGTGGAATAAATTCCGGTTTCGGGAAGGGAATATCCACAAAAGAAAAATATGATTTATACTCAAAACTACTGGTGGAAACTGCGTAGTATTGGTTTATATCTCTGTCCATACCGGTGGTATCGGAAGGAATGGATGTTTCACCATAGATATGTACATCACCCAGATCCAGAGGAGTGTTATCTGTTTCCTGGGCATACAAACAAAAACTAAACAAAAGAGTGAGAGCGATCAATATTTTTTTCATTGCTCTGCCCCCTCTCCCAGAAGAGATTCGATCGTTTGCCGTTCTCCGCTGGAAATATCTTTTGCTATTACCTCGTAGAGCTGCTTTGCTTCTTCCATCCTGTCCGATTTTATATATCCAAGGCAGGCATAGAATTCAGCTTTATTCCTGGTTTTTACCATTTCCGGATAGAGGTATCTTACGCGAAGAAGTTCAGGTATTGCTTTATTGAATTGCTCCTGTTTGAATAACGAATATCCTTTTATGAATTGTGCTTTTGCTTTCACAGTTTTGAACTTGCTTTTCAATAATTCATTAAGCTTACCTTTACCGCTGTCATAATCCGCCTGATTAATCTTCCATTCCATGTAAAGAAGCTCGGCAAGTTGCTTGCTCTCCCCTTCGGCAAACTCGCTGTATTTGGCAAAGTCGTTAGGGAACAACCTGTCTTCTAACTCAAGTTCCAGTTCCAAAAGCAGCAACCAGAGCTCAGTTCGTCGTGATATCATGGAAGCTTTGCGCAGCTTTTCCACCGCTGCTGGTTTATCACCTTTCAAGAGATGAAGTTTTGCCCAATTCAGTAGAACTTCAGGGGCATTTTTTGTTGATTGTAATTCAGCGTATACCTGCTGAGCTTTATCAAATTGCTCTAATTCAACAAAGCTGAGAGCTTTCAGAAGTTTCAGTTCATCAATTTTTTTATACTCGGGAGACAGAATTTCAAGTTCCTTACATGTGGAAATCACATCCTGCCATTTTTCTTTTTTATATTCAAAATAAATTTTCCTGTCCAGAAGTCGTACCCGGAAATCTTTTTCATTACTCTGTTCCAGCAAATCATCCAGTATCCCCAGGAAATCAATAATTTCATTTTGTTCGGCAGACCATCTCAATCCGTTCAAAGCATTACTTAATAATTTGTTATCAGAAGTAGGAATTATCAACTTTTTATAATATTCCGCTGCCTGAACATAATCACCCAGGTTATAGTAAGAATCGGCAATACCGAGCAGTACAACATGATAATTTTCTCCACTGGAAAAACTATTTTCATATTGTTTAAAAAAATCGATGGAGCGAAGATAATCTTCTGCACTAAAAGCTGAAGTAGCAGCTTTAAAAATATATTTTTCAGGAGAAGAGGTGGTTCCGGAAAGCCTGCTGTATAATTGAGAAGCCTGGTCGAAACGTTTTAACTGATATAGAGTCCAGGCCTGGCGGGAAACAGCAAGTTCGGTTTCCTGTGAATTATTAGATCTGTCTTCTGCAAACGAGAATGTCTTGAGAGCTTTATCATATTTCCTGGCTGCAAAGTAAATATTACCTTTCAACAGGAATTTATCAAATGTATATTTAGGCAGTTCAGGAATGTTTTCAAGAGAGTTCAGCGCATCATCAAATTTGCCCTGTTCCAGGTAGATCCGAGCAATCCGTTCCCAGGCATATCCTGCATCGCTTTTACCTTCCAAGGCTTGCACATAGTATTTTAATGCTGTATTGTAATTTGACTGAAAGAAATTGATCTCCCCGATATAGTAATTACTCATACCTTCTTTATCGGAATATGGATGTTTTTCCAAAACCATATCGAACTTAGATAAAGCTTCAGAATAATCCTTACCCCTGAAATGAAGCAGCCCAAGCTTGAACAGTGCTTCATCAAGAAATTCCCCTTTTGGATATTCAGCGATATATTCTTTATACTTTTCAAAAGCATTCTGTTCATTTCCCATCAGGAAATCAGCTTCCGACGAGAGATATGTTAACTGTTCCTGAAAGCTTTTATAAATCTCTTGCGATCGAGGATCTGTAGCTTTGGTTTTGGAAATAGCGAAATTCTCTAAAGTTCTATCGAATTGACCAATAAGAAAATAATTGTAACCTATCTGGTAATAAGCAGATGGAGTATATAAATGAGATGGATTATCTTTTGCAAATTCCTTCAGCATACTAATCGATTTTTGTTTATCGGATTCCATTTTCGCCAGATAAAAAAAGCTGTTTGAACTGATCTCTTTATCAGCCGATCTAACAAGTATAGCCAGGATTTCACCAGCTTCTTTACTACTATCGGTTTCGTATAAACACAGCGCTTTGAAGTAACTGGCTTTCTCGGAAATCAAGTTTCCCAGTCTTTTCAGTGCTTTCTTATACTCTCCCATATAGTAAAAAGTTCTTCCCAATAGAAGGGAATATTCTTGGTAATATTCTGATGTAATGGGGATCGAATCAAATCCTATATTTAGGATTTTATCATAATTCTTTTTACGAAGATTGAAGTTTTGATAAACAAGCAATGACCTGTTTCTCTGTTCATTTCTTTCCATTAATAAAGTCTGCATTACTTTATCAGCTTTTTGGGGTTGATCGTGTGCTATAAATACTTCCAGCCTAGCAATTTTTATAGAGATATCATCATTAATTGCAGCAGCTTTATCCAGAAACCGCAAAGCTTCATCGAGTTTCTTCTTTTTCAGGTTTATTCTTCCCAGAAAATAATCTGCTTTCCACTTTAATTGATGCTTTGGAAAGATCTTAGCAAAATCCAGGAAATGTTTTTCGCTTTTAGAAAGATCATTATCAAAAAAAACGCATTGTCCCAATCCCATCAATACTTCCGCCCGGATAGCTGGATTCGGATCGGAACTGTATAATTCGGCAAAGAGTCTTAAAGATTGAGCATAGTTCTTTTCTATCAGAAGAACATTTGCCAGCAGAAATTTTGCATCTGCCAGTAAATTGCTTTCCGGATTGTTAGAAATAAAATTTCGGAGTTCTATTCCCGCCAGTTTGTAATTGCCGTCGGTATATAGTCCCACAATAAATTTCATATCATCACCGGGGATTGCAATTAGCATAATAGTTAACATTAACATCAATAAACACAATATATATTGTTTCATCTAAACCTCAATGTTAGCATCTTTTTTCAAAATTGAAGAGATCGAGTTTTTCAGTTCAGATACATCTTCAGGATCAATGCTTTTCACACCTTCGATCACCTCATTTTTATCAAGACAGATCAATTTCACTTCAAGCTGTGAGAATATCTTTGCCAGACCCAGGTTATCTGTAATAAACATGTCGCACTCCCTGGCAAGAATGAACAGGTCAAAGAGATTCTCATATTCGATATCTTCTATGTTAATGAAGTTCTTTTTTTTAATTGTTCTTCCTGTAAGATATATGTTAGCGGAAAAGTTCTGTTTAAGTGTAGTTACTACACTTTCATTTATCTTCTGGGAACTCGATTTATTTATATCCAGAATATAATTTGGGAACCTGTTTTTAATAAAGCGGTGCGTAGCAATGTTTTCTTCTGCTATGGTAAGTTCTAATTTTAACAGGCTTTTTTGGATAGGAAAATTGAAGAATCGCGCAAAATTCGTAAATAGCGAAACAGGTGAATCCGGGATTGGAAAAAATTGCAGATTGGAAGGATTTTCAATGTCAATAATTGCGGAGTTCTGTGATAGTTTCAGATTTCGAGTTACTTGCTTGTTGTGATAAAAATTAAAGATCACGGAATTATTGAATGGCTTTAAATCTGTTTCCTGATTGATAATCGTGAAATTTTCCGGCAGGTTCAATCTTTTAAAAAACATAAATGAATAATTCGGTATTATGCAAATAATCTCTGTAAATAATTCTTTCCAACTCACAAGATAGGAAAATATTTCGAATGTATGTTCCGAGTTTGCAGAGAAGTATATGATTATACGTTCTCTTTCTGTCATTAATCTTGTAAAATTCTGTTGGTTCTGAGATTTATTTTTCCTTGTTAATGATGCTATAAAATCTTTCATTTCCATTGTCCCTATATTTAATATAGTATTGCAATAAATACGGTTGTACCTTCGTTTTCCTTGCTGTTTATCCAGATCTTGCCCTGATGAAGTTCAGTTATTAATTTGGCTGTGGAAAGTCCCAATCCCAGACCACTGGATTTGAATTCTATTGAGCCGGATTTATGAGTGATAATATCACTCAGTTCATAGAATTTCTGAAAAACTTTCTGGATCTGGTTTTCAGGAATTCCAATGCCGTTATCTTGTACAAATACCACAATGCTTTCTTTACCGTTTATTTCTTCCTGCTGGAAGGTTGAGTGCCTTGCCCCAATAGTAATAGTGCCAAAATCTTTTGTGAATCTGATGGCATTTAACACCAAGGAATAGAGCAGGAGATAAAATGCATCCCAGTTTAAATTCGGTTGTTTAAGATTTTTTTCCACTTCCAGTTTGAAGATCATATGTCTATCAGCAGAGATTTTCTCGGCTTCTTCTTTCAAGATAGACAGTAATGACTTCAGATTAACGGGTTCTTTATCCAGTTTTTTGAGCATCTGGTATTTATTAAAATTCAAAATGTCGGTAATTGTAAGATGAAGTTTATTAACACTTTGACCTATCTTGCCAAAAGTTTCTTTATCGCTCTTGGAAAGCTTTGATTTCTTTATCCTGTTCACATTGCCCTGTAAAGAGACCAGTGGTGTTTTAAGTTCATGTGATACGACATTAATAAAATCCTTCTTCAAGTTATCCAGGGAACTGATCTCGCGATTTTTTTCCACAAGAGATTCATACTGTTGTGCATTTTTAATGGCAATATCGATCTGTGTGAGCAGCAGTTTCATGAACTCAGGATTGATCATCATTAAATTATCTGTATTATTAAAGTTATCAATATAAAGATATCCATAAATGTAGTTATCTGACATCAAGGGCGCACAATACACAGATAAACCAGCTACATTCAAATCAAAGGATCCATCTTCTGTGTTATCTTCAAGTGTATTGCATAAATAAAGAGGTTGTCGGGTTCTCTGAACTTCACTTAACACAGATTTACTGATATAAGCATAGCTTTTCAGGATATGTTTAGAATCGTCCAACGCTACTTTGTAAACATAGTTTTCGTATTTATCTTTCTTTATAAGAAATCCTCTGCTTCCACCTGTAAAATCAAGTGTGAAAGTAACAATTTCCTGTTCCAATTTATCAAGGCTGAGAATAGTAAAAAATTTGCGGGTGATATCGATAAGTTTTGTCATTAATGTCATATCTTCGTTCAGTGTAGCAAATTCATTTATCCGCATTAGAATGGAAGTAAGGTGAAGTTTAAGTGTCTGGGCAATTTCCTTCTCTGAATCCTGGAAAGATAATTCTCCATTATCAGCAATTATCAAACAGCCAACCGCTGAAGTCTTGATCCTGAGGGGTACGAATAGAAGATGGTTATTATCGATCTTCCTTGAAAAAACCGTGTTTTCATCCAGACACAACCTGATGTTATCCACGACTTTAGTAGAATAAAGTTGTTCGAGATCGATGTTAAATTTAAGGAATGGAGTGCTTTTATTTTCGATTTCTTCCAGTAGAACGATCGCAAAAAAATGAGGTGAAAGCAGTTTATTGATCGTTTTATCTATGAAGAATTTTATACGGTCAGTCTCCCGTAATTTAAGAAGATCATAAAGTTCATCCTGCCATTTGTGAGAATCCCGGGTAAAACGGGGTTCTATTTTTACTGTTTTAAGACCAATGTAATTGTTGAGAAAGTATCTTCTTTTTCTCAGGAAAAGTTCTTTGTCATGCTCGTGTAAACCTTCGGTGGATTTTAATAACATTTCCTTATATCTTTTAAAGAATAATTGGGCTTTCGTTTTTACGTTCAAGCTGGCATAGATCTGAATTATTAATTCATATACTTCTATCTCCAGCAGGAAAAGATGATTCTCATGAACATATTTTATCATGTTAAAGAGTTTTCTTAAAAGAATTCTTAAATTTACATTTTCGTCCAGCAGACGGATTTTAATTTTTCGTAAATCCAGCAGAGTTTCCCAATACCTGAAATTATGTTTTCCACACAGGATCTCAGCTTTTTTGCAGGTTTCGTAAGCTTTATCGATATCACCGATCCCTAAATAATATTCTATAAACCTGATATAATTAATAACCTGTGCATAATCACTTTTATTTTGCTTCGAGTATTGGAAAGCTTTTTCAATGTTGTCCAGTGCCAGCGGATACATGTTTTTGGCCAGCATAATAAAACCTGTTATCTGGTAAAAAAATTCATGCTCTTTATGCTCGAATAAAATGCTTTCAAAACGTTTTAGTAATTGTTCAATTTTTTCGTAATCACCGATTTCATATAAATAATAGAAATAAGTCTTGGTAAGAGGAGTGACTTTGTAAATATTATCATTTATCAGGTTCGGTACCTGTTCTTTAATAAATTCCAGATAGTAATTAAAATTATTGACTTTGCTTTTGGCAATCGCCAGGTTATTTATGATAGAATCATAGAACGGGTTTGTTTCCAGGTTTTTGGTCAATTTCAAAGCATCGGAAAGATATTTTTCTGCGATATTAAAAAATCCCAGCTTAATATAAGCAATTCCCTGGTTGAGTTTACCAAGCACTTTCACTCTCTTGCATCCGATCTGGGAACAGATGCTATTTGCTTTCCTGAAATAATCGAAAGCCTGGTTTGTGTCTCCCTTGGTTAGAGCTACATCTCCAATATTATTATAAACCGTTGCTAATTTTCGTTTGTAATCAATCTTTTCCCAGATTTTTCTGGCAATTTCATAATTCTTATATGCCTCATCCAACATTCTTTTCTTGTTATAAAGAAAGGCTAAATAATTGTGTAGCGTACCAAATTTAATCAGATAATTTGGATCATTTTTTGTTTTAATTGCAGGCAGGAATTCTTCCATTAAATTAATTCCTTCATCCAATCTGCCTGTAGAACCAAGATGGATACCTTTGTAAGCAATAAAAAGAATTGTATCTTCGTCAGTTAATTTTAAACTTTCCAATTTATCGATACTTTTTTTCATCTCTAAGAGTTTATTTCGGAATAGGCATGTTCTGCATAATTGAAGTAAAATATAGATTTTTTGTTTTCTGGTATGAGACAATTTATAAGCTGTTTCAAACCGCTTATTGGCAAGTTGGAATTTTTCCATCACAAAGTAGAACATACCCATGATGATATGTTTTTCAGAGATATTTGGCATTTTAAGAACATACTTTCGTAAATTATCTGGGATCCTGCTGTTCGTAGCCCATTCGGATTTTTGTAAAAGTAATTGCAGATCATTGCGAAGTTCACTCTCTGCTATTTTTGCTTTCTTAGAAAAATCCAGAACAATGATTTTGCATACTTCATCGAATGCTTCTTCCTGCTGTCCCTTCTCTGCGAACAGAGCTACCCGAAGTAAACGGTATTTTCTCACGGCATTAACATCTTTTGCAAATTCAGCATGCTTTATAATACCCTGCAGGACCGAGATTTTGGTTATTCTTTTATTCTGAAAATATTGAAGGATATTCTTAGAGATATTGTTCTTAACTAAATTTGATGTTTCACTATTAAATTTATCTCTTGATTCTTTAAAGGTCATATAATAGTATTCATTTCGTTTAACCAGCAATTCTGTATTGAAGCCATCTTTCAAAAGAAAAAAGAGTTCTTTTTCATCTATGTTAAGAATAAATTTTATAAGATTATTAGAGAGTGGTGTACGAATAAAAGCTAATTTTTGAAAATATTTGTAATTTTTTTTGGATAAGAAATCCAATCTCTGGATGATGGATTTTTGAACTTCCCTGGGTAGAACATAATCATCAAGATCACAGTCAAAATTGAATTTATTGGAGTCCCAGATCATCTTCTTATTTGTTAAGTCTATCAGAATCTGTTCGATAAACAGAGGATTTCCGTTTGAGCGCTTCCAGATAGTTTCAATAAATTCATCTGGAGGTGTTTTCATCAGTAGTCGGGAAATATACCTTTTTGATTGTTCAAAGTTTAGAGCCTCGATATTGATCTGAACAGGATGCATCAAGCCTTCAAGTTTGCGTGGATTGATCAAGCTTAATATGATCAATATTGGTTTGCTGGTTATTTCTCCGGAAATATAATTAAGAAAATCGAAAACTTCCTTATCCAAGTATTCTCCCCATCTAATTATATAAATCAGGGGTTTTATTTCTGACAGATGAAATATAAAATTTAAAGCAGATTGAAAATCGAGATCAAGTTCCTTCTCATCCTGAACTAATTCCATTGCATTCTCTTCAGATTCGAAGAGGTATTCCTGAAACTTCTTGGAAATACACGTAAGATCAGTAGCTAACTGCTTGTTACTTTTAGCAGCATGAGCAAACTCTTTAATAAGAGCATAGAACGGATCTTTTTGTTTGGGACCACATGTATAATCGAAAATGTAGTATTTATCGGTAAGAAGATGGTAACGGAAAAGAGTAAGTACATTTCCTTTGCCCAGTCCATTACCAGCGGTTAAGGAAATTATCTTTCCATTCCCACGTGATATTATTGGTATATAATCCAACAACTGGTGAGCATGATCTTCCCGTACAAGGTAGTCGCTAAATTTTATGTTATTTACAACCGACGATCTTTGAGAAAATAAGTATTTTTTCGGCTGGATCTGATTAATATAGGAGATAATGTCAGGTGCACTGTCAAATCTATCTTCAGGATTTCTTTCCAGAAGTCTCAAGATGAGTTTTTCCAGTTTATTAGAAATTTCCGGGTTCAATTCACGAGGAAATTTAGGGAAAAGATTGAATTTATCACCCGCCATAAGCGCAGATATTTGTTCCACTGTAAATGGCAAAGAACCAGTAGTTATCTTGTATAGAATGGCTCCCAATGAGTAAAAATCACTCTGAAGAACAGCTTTGTTTCCAAGATAAATTTCGGGGGCAATAAAAGGAAGCACATTTCCAACACGTTGATTTGTTCTTTCTATATCTACTTTTGTGAAACCATAGTCCATCAGCTTTAGAACCGGTTTATTATCTTTTATTTTGTAAACAACATTATTCGGTTTAAGATCACGATGTATAATATTCTGGCTGTGAAGAGCATTTAGTGCATAACAGATTTGAACGATAATATCATACAGCAATTCCTGGGTAGATTTCCTGAATTTAAAACCAGTAAGCGTTTTACCTTCAAAATATTCACTCAGGTAGTAAATATGTTTTCCAAAATTTCCAAAATCGATTACATGGATCAAATTGGGATGCTTTAATCTAGTGATATGATGCATATTCTCAGCGGAGAACTTCTCATATAAGCTGTCTGAATCGAGCATGTGAAACAGCTTAAGGGCAAAGGTTTTATTGGTTCTGAGGTCTTTCACTTTATACACAGTAGCCCAAATTCCTGCCCCAAGTTCTTTCAGCACTTTATAGCGGGAGTCAATTATCATTTTGCTCTCCTTTATTTGGCAACCGATTAAAATAAGTCCAAATTCATTGTCAAGAAAGTGATACAATCAGGTTAATAATAAATAAAAAAGCGATGCGAAAATTCGCACCGCTTTCCTATAATTAAGGTATATTACTTCATCTTTTGAACGATCTTTTGTACGATCTTCTGGAATTCTTTCGCTGGTTGAGAATCCTGAAATGATTCCAAATAGGAATTACCGGAATCTCCGGTTTTAACAATATCCACATCTATTGGTATATTGCCCAGAATATCAAGATTGAAATCTTTGGCTGCTTTTTTTATACCCAGTCCAGCAAAGATATTGGTCTCTTTCCCACAATGCGGACATATAAAAGTGCTCATATTTTCGATAATACCAAGTACAGGGACATTCATTTTTTGTGAAAATTTAATGGTCTTTCTAGCATCAAGAAGAGCAACATCCTGCGGTGTAGAAACAATTAGTGAGCCATCCACGTTTTTCAGTATCTGCACTACACTCAAGGGTTCATCACCTGTTCCGGGAGGTGAATCCACTATCAGGTAGTCAAGCTCGGGCCACTGTATATCCTGCAGGAATTGTTTTATCGCTCCGATCTTCAGGGGTCCTCTCCAGATGATCGGTTCGTCGGGATTTCCTACTAAACTGGCGATCGTAAGTGCACACAGGTTTTTTATCACTTCAACCGGTTTAGGAAATTCTTCTGATTCAGATCTGGTTAAACGTTTACCTTCTATGCCCAGCATCTTGGCAATGGAAGGTCCGTGAATATCAACATCAAGGATCCCAACTTTCTTACCTTGAAGCGCCAGACCGTATGCCACATTTACTGCGATAGTGCTTTTCCCTACACCGCCTTTTCCGCTTATCACGATGATCTTATGTTTGATCCTGTCAAGATTTGCTTGAAGCCGTTTATCCTCAGGTTTTGGTTCAACTTTTTTAAAATTTACAGCCTCCATATATCCTCCATTTTTTTTCATAAAGATAATTCAGCTTCTTATAATGCCAAACAATAATTGTTGTTTATTTCGGTAAACTAATTTTTATTAATTCGGAAAAAAATAATTGACGGATAATATCATTGAATAAAGTAAAAAATTGAAAAAATAAAAAAGGAATGATATGAAAGCAATTATTTTAGCAGCAGGTATAGGAAAAAGATTACAAAAGGTGTCGGGTGGTTCCCCAAAAAGTATGATAAAGATAGGAAGGAAATCTATTATTCATCATCAAATAGAAAGTTGCCATAAGGTTGGAGTTAAAGATTTCGTTGTAGTTGTGGGTTACAAAAAGGAAGTACTCCGTACTCATATCCTGGAAATATTGGATGAATCCCGGGTAGTTTTTGTGGAAAATCCGATTTACGATACAACAAACACACTATATTCTCTTTGGCTTACCAGAGCTCATTTTAATGATGATTTCATCTATTTTAATGCAGATGTACTTTTTAAAAGTAACCTGCTGGAAAAAATAAGTGGGAATTCCAAATACTCCGAGCTGCTTCTGGAGACAAAATCGTGTGCAGATGAAGAAGTGAAGATGATCATCGATGATGATAAACGCATCCTGGAAATAGGAAAAAAATTGGAGATATCCAGATGTGCCGGTGAATTTATCGGTATAGGAAAATTCATGCGGAATATACTTCCACAGTTTGCAAAACATTTACAGTATGGTGTGGATACCGGGCAGGAGAATAATTATTTTGAATATGCTGTAGATCTTCTGGCTAAAGATGTTGTCTTAAAAGCTGTTCCCACCGATGATATTCCCTGCATCGAAATAGATTTCCCAGAAGACCTGGCTAAAGCAAAGGAGATGTTCTCGTTATAAATAGGCATATTTGAAATGAAAAAACTTCTGCTGGTAGGCATTAATGCCCGTTACACTCATTCAAACCTGGCTATCAGGTATCTCCGGAATTATGTGACCGGTCTTTCATACCAGATCGATTTGGAAGAATTCACCATAAATCAACCGATATTGGATATAATTTCCAGAATTCACAACCAACGACCTGAAATAATAGCATTTTCCGTTTATATCTGGAATTCAGAAATAACCCGGAAATTACTACCCGAAGTTCACAAATTGCTTCCTGAATGTAAGATCATATTAGGTGGACCGGAAGTAAGTTATAATCCTCAAAAATGGTTAGAGGAATTTTCTTTCCTCTATTTTATTATCTGTGGTGCCGGCGAAGCCGGATTGCAGTACCTTTTGGAAAAAAAATTATCGGTAAAAGAACAGATCATAAAAATTCAAAATCCAGCCTTCAACGAAATAAAATTTCCCTACACAGATGATGATTTCCCGGTTCTTGAGAATAAGTACATCTATTATGAAGCAAGCCGCGGTTGCCCCTTTAAATGCAGTTACTGCCTTTCTTCCAGGTTAGATCAAAAATTGGAATTAAGGGAATTTAACAAAGTTAAAGAAGAACTTGAATTCTTGCTCAATAAGAAACCCAAGATCATTAAATTCGTGGATAGAACGTTCAATGCAAACAGAGAATTTGCCCGAAAAATCTGGCAATATCTGATTGAAAGAAACCCTGATACAAAATTCCATTTCGAAATTTATCCTGCACTTATGGAAGAAGAAGATTATATATTACTGGAAAAATGCCCGGTAGATCTTTTCCAGTTTGAAATAGGAATTCAATCTACGAACCCGGTCACCCTGAAAGCTATCCACCGCCCAGATGACTGGAATAAAACAAAAGAGAAAATACAGAAATTGATTTCAATGGAAAATATCCATATTCATGTAGATCTGATAGCTGGTTTGCCCAATGATGAATTCAAGGATATAAAACACTCTTTTAATGAGATATATTCTTTACAGGCAGATCATTTCCAGCTTGGTTTTTTAAAAATTTTGCCGGGAACAGAAATTGCCGAAAAAATAAAGAAATACAGTATTGAATGTTTATCTTATGCACCTTACCAGGTTCTTAAAACAAAATGGCTGGATTTTAACCAATTAGAAAAAATACAGCAGGTAGAATCTCTTCTCAATACATTCCATAATTCTGGTAATTTCAAATTGACTATTAAAAATATGACCTTAGAATTTAATTCACCATTCGAGATGTTTTCCGTTTTGGCAAAATATTTAAATGAAGCTGGTAATGATCCCGGAATTTGTAACTGGCAAAAAAGTGCAATGATGCTTCTGGAATTTATCAGGCAGAACTTGAGTGAAAAACTTGAGTTCTATAAAGATTGTTTGCGCTGGGACTGGTGTTACCTGGCAAATGCACATCAATATCCTGCTTTTTTAAATTCAAGGAAATTAGCACAGGTAAAGAGAATGGGATTTGAATTCCTGAAACAGAGATCACGGCAGGGTTCAATAAATTTCAAGGAAGTTAATTTTACTTTTAATGATCTGAAAAAAGCGATTTTTTTTCAACCATCATCAATTGAATTTAAGAATAAATTAATGCCTTATGCAGAAATCTGTGTATTTATTAAATTTCAAAATTATAAAAATTGCATTAAATTCAATATAAAATAAAAGCCACCGAATTTTCGGTGGCTTTTTTTATATCTTTGATAAACTCTAAATTATTTTGTTAAGATCATCTTCCTAATAAATGTTTCTTTTTTGGTTCTTAATTCGTAAAGGTAAATTCCTGATGCAACCTGTTTACCTGAATCATCTCTGCCATCCCACAAAACAGACTTAACAATATCTGCCGGCGCATTACCTTTATACAGAGTTTGTATCTTCTGGCCTTTTGTTTTATAGATAGTTAAGATAACATTACTACTTTCTTCCAGCGCAAACCTGATCTCAGTGGAAGGATTGAACGGGTTGGGATAATTCTGTTGCAGACCATAATCATCCGGGGCTGCGGGAGTACCGGAGTTTCCCCCACCAAGCGGAATTGTGAGAGAAATAGGACCGAACATTTCGGTCTCTCCGCCATTATCAACACTTTCCAGCCAGTAATAGTAGGTTGTATTTTCTACCACTCCATTTTGATCTGTATAAATATAATCGGTAGGCTCGGATGTTGTTCCCTGACCAAGGATCAAACCACTTGTATTCACTAAGATAGTTTGTCCCATATTCTGAGAGGTTCCACGATAAATATTCCAGCCTTCGTTATTGGTCTCACTCTGAGTTGTCCAATACAGGGTTGGATTACCATTAGTGAATTGAGCAGTAAAACTGGACATGGTTACTGGAAGTGGATGTTCTCCACCTGTTATTGGGAAAGTTCCCGAAACGGTTGCTACAGTAGTAATATGAGATGCCTGATCAATTTCAGCTCCTATAGCATCACTACCGGACGCTGTTGAAGATACATCAACTGTTACAAAATAGTAATATCCGGGAGTAGTAGGAATTGTTTCGGACAAACTGCTAAAAATAAGTGGATCTGCTATATCAATAGAAGATCCGATCTGTGTGTCAGACCCAGCACTAAAGGAATTATCATTTGAGCGCCATAATTTCATACCATTTGTTTTTACATCCGAAGCACTATATGTACCAAGTATATCAAATCGGATTGAAGTTACCGAAGGCTGCGTCCCTGTATTATTCCAGTATAACTGAAATCTGAAGAAAGGATTATTATCACTATTAGCATTAAATGTTGCCTCTCCGTAATCCCCACCGGCTACATAAATTATTGCATCTGTTGAATAAGTTATATCATTATTTATATCGGAGCTTACAGCATTACCCAGAAAATCCTGATATTCGATTTTTATATCATATTCTGCTCCACTTACCAAATAATTATTACCTGAAGAAAGTGTTACTTTCGAAAGATCACCATCAAGATCTGAACCATCAAAAGCTATGTGTATATCGGTTCCACTTGCCTCACTTATAACCGTTAAAACATGAGGTGTAGGATCATTTGAATCTCCTGTAAAAGTGATTTTTACAGTATTATTCGTCGCTACTTCAGGCTGGTCATATTGAACAGAAAAAGATTGGTCAATAACAGCTAAGTCAGCAGGAGCATCTAATGTAGGAGTTTCAGTTATTGTATCATAAACATAACCGGTGTTTGAATCTGAGGCTAATGGGTTTTGTAATGCATCTTGATATTCAATTGTTACTGTGTATGCAACATTAGCAGTTAAGCTGTTTCCACCTGAGACAGATGATATTTCAGAAGCTGAACTTAAGCTTGCGGGATTGATATTAAAGCTGTGAGTACCCTGAGTTTCACTTACGACGGTACATTCATGATCTTCTCCAGTGCGTGTAAATGATAATTTTACCGAACCATCATATCCGGCTTCCGGTAAAGAGAATTCAATTCCCGTAGGGTTATCATCATGTTGATTATCAGCAGGTAATGTCATGGTTGGTGTTCCGGTTGTTGTGTCTGCAGTGTATGTCATATAGGTATAATAGTTTGTTGGAGCTGAAGAAATATCAATTACAGAAGCTTCCAAATCACCAAAATCATCTACGAATGGAGGTGGTGGAGTATTAGTTTGAACTAGACCAAGATAAAAGCTAATATGCGTTGTTCCACTCGGAATTGAACTTTCTGAAGGCAACGTAATATCAAATGTACAATAATTATTTGAACTATTTGTAAAATTACTGATTGAAAGTAGGACATAATTCAGATAACCTGTGTACGATCCATTAGGTATCTGACTCCAATAATAAATGTAAATACTCCCTAAGGTAGAGCCATCGTGAGACACATTAGTAAGATTATGCCCTCCTGCAACATCGGAAGTATTTGCACGTAAATAAATATTTTGTCCTGATAAAACTCCTTGCGAACTTGCTCCACCTCCGGAAGTGTTTGAACCTCCAATATCATCCATTGTAGGTACAGCAGCAAAAACTAAAGAACTAGAAAACAAAATAATAAATAAAACTAACAGATATTTCTTCATATATCCTCCTCACTTAAGGATTAATTTTTTTTCGGCTTATTTTCATAAAAACAATTAATAATTTATCATTTAAATGTCAAATAAAAAAAAATTTAACTAGTACTTATAAAGAGCTATCTTAGTTTATTACGCAATTATTCATCCAGAATTATAAATTAATACTAAAAAAATAACCATCATTTCAGAAAATACTATTAAACCTACAGATACTGTGATAACTTAATTCAAACATAAACATACGCAAGAATAATAGTTCATAATTGCTGTGACTTTAAAGAGACAAATTTGGAGCACATTGTCACATTAGTATTACAAAAAAATAATTATAGATAGCCCCATTTCATATAGATCGTATTCTTTTTCTGTTTCAACATCAGAATATGGGCAATCGGTTATACGTTTTTCAAAACGTGTAGATCCGCACAATTTCCATTTATCAGAAAGCGGGTATTCCAAATAACCTTTTACCTGCCAGATATTATCATTCCTGCCCAGGTGATATTCATCTCCCGCATTTTCAGATTGGAAATAACGCTGTTCAAAGCGAGTGCTGGCAGAGAAATCTACTGGTGATTTCTTTATAAAGAATAGTCTGGGGAAAATGAATGACAAGTTATAAATATTCGCTTTGTAAGATGCATCTTTTATAATATCAATCTCTGCTGGGTTTTCAAAAGCGTCTTCCCCATCTGCTGTGGATACTTTGTAGGAATATCTTGCTCCAATTCTTACTTTTGAGGAAGCTGAATACGTAAGTCCCAGAGCATGTTCCAGGTTATCGGCATCGTACTCTGTAAAATATTCATCATAATAAACTTGAGAATATTCACATTTATAATTTATGCTTATCTTTGTATGAACCTTCAAGGTCAACTTTCCTGTGTAAACGTTCTTGGCGTAAGTAAAATCGTGATATGCATCATCCAGAACACTTTGGTAGCGGTTCACATAAATATGGGGATAATAAAAATAACCGAGATAAAGATTCACTTTCCGGCTGAAGAACCGCCTTGTATCTATTCCGATCGCAGCTTCATCCTTCATTCCATTGCTGAAATATTTATCGTATTTCAGTGTAATTTTTGCAATCTGGGTGTGTCCGAAAAATTCAGTGTGTTTAATACCGGTCACAGCTTTTGCAGAGATCACCAGGTCATCCACTGTGTTTATCTTGAATCTCTCTATATCATTCTCATTTTTGAAACGGGAAATATCAGTATCGGAAAGTTTGAGGATATTGTTGTTGTAAGTGTTTTCTATAGTTAAATCTACAAACATGTCCCAGGGTTTTGCATTTAACAATATCGAGCTGAAAACAAAGAATAAAACAGGTAAGAATTTTTTCATTCTTGAATTATCTCCACAGAGGATTTATTGATGTAAAATCTAAAGATAACATCTTTGCCGGGTTCACAGAGAAGCGAGAGTTCATGAGGACCTTCTTCCAGATAAATGATGTTTTTATCTCCGGAGGTTGGAAAATAATCCTCATTGGAATCAAGTGATGCTTTTTTTGAAATTCTGGCACTTTCAAAGAACTGATGTACCATTATTCCTTTTTCAAACAACTGATAATAGTATTCTCCTTTTTCGATTGAACCAGCAGGTAATAAACTACGACTTATAATCTTCAATAAGACGGGACCATTCAAGTTCAGCCTTATACTGCTCTTTCGGGGTTGATAATATGTATAAGCTTTTTCCCCTATTAAAACCATCATTTCATCTTCGTATGCCTGCGGGGAAAATTTGATGTATTCCATTTTACGGATACCGTTCATCAATTCCTTTGATGTTACACGGATCAGTAATTGAGAAGAAGAAGTGTTTTTTATCTGGAAATTACTTTGCTTTCGGGGAGGTACAAAAACAATTTTATTATAAGCCGATATCTGCTCTCCATGCAACCCTTGAGATATATTGCTCCGTTTTATCTTCTTCTTTATTTCTTTCTTTATGCCGGTTGTTTTTAATTGATAAGAATAGGTTGCCTTTTCGTCGATCATCACTCTCGTTAATATTATAAGAGTGTCCACATCGATAGTCTTGAACTTCAGCTTTTCACCGGGTTTTAAGTGTATATAATTTATAATTTTATCATCTTCTTTATTATAAATTTTGAACTTTGTATAATTTTTTTCAAACTGTATCAAATCGGAAAAAACAAGACTGGGAACCAGGATGAAGATCAATAGAAACAACAGTTTTACTTTCATGATACTATAGATTGATCTCGTCTTCTTTTATTTTCAATTCTTTATGGTCGAAGAAGATAACCACAGTTATCAGGATGATCATTATTACAAGTGCAATGGCAGCGATAGTCATATTGTAGCGCTCGTCTTCAAACACGCGTCCAGTACCGGGTTTGGGTAATGGTTCGGGAGCAATGGGAAGTTCATAATCTTCGGCAATATCCAGAATATCCAGCAGGTGTATTATTGGCACACCCTTTTCAGCAAACAGGAACATTGTGCCTTTTACAGGTAGGTTTTTCAAGTAAAGGAACTTATGATATCCCGGTGTTACCAGCCTGCCATTGATAGTGCTTCCCAAACTGGACAATCCGCCCCCGATGTTTATGTACAATTTTATATCTTCTTTCCCGGATTCATTTTCAAAAACATTCATTTTCTTCCGGATATTTTTTTCCAGACTTTTTTCGTGAACAAGTAGTACATTATTGCGCTTAATTGCTTCTTCTATAAGTTGACGACCGTACCTACTCAGGCTTCTTCCCAGGTCACGACCTCCACCCAGAGAAGCTGCCACGCTTTTGTAGGGAAATATTTCTTTTTCATTAAGAAGAGATTCCATATCGAGCCAGGTGAAAGTAGTGTCAGTGGCACCGAACATGGAAGCTCCCACAGAAGAGATCATAATAAGATCGAGATCCAGAACCCTGGCAGCGCTCATTACAGCAAGGTTTATGCCAGGAAATGAACCTGTACAGCTTACCGCTACTTTGTCGCCTTTTTTTACTTTTGCCTGTTTGAACAAATCCACCATAACGCCGGCGTAATTGGGATTCAAACTGGTGAGTTTTGCCGTGAGGTTACCGCGGTCTGTAGTGATAACAGTATTCTTCTCTCCGATCAAAGTTGTTGAATTAGGGTCATTCACCTCATCTATCACCACACCTTGCGCTAAACGGTATTTTTTTATGATCTTTTCTGCTTCCTGCATTAAAACAGCAGCTTCATATTTTTGATTAAAATATCTTTCTTTAACAAATACTCTGCTGTTATCTACCCAGAAAAAGAGTACGATTGCGATCAAACAGACAGATATCAAACTAAATTTGGATTTTGCACTTGGTATGAACATAACACCTAACCTATTAACTTACCACCGAATATGAGAACAAGTAAAAAACGCACTACTACAGCAGCTACTATCATGATCGATATTGTTTTAATAATTCCCTGTTTTTCCATGGAATTTGCTATCAATCCCGGAATAATAAACCCGATTACATTTACAGAATAATCTGAATGAAAGCCAGTAAACAGACCATAATACCGGGAAGCCCATCCTAAAATAAATCCCAGTAGTACAGTAATTACCATTCTGCGGCGTCCATAAATGAACATTACATTTCCCAGTAATTTTACCAGGAAATAGACAATGAAACTGATAATTAAAGTAGCCAGGATGGTCATCGGTTCATGCAGGAACATAGCCACATAACCAGCCACCACGATTCCTCCGGCAGCAGCGCCAAAGGTTTCCAGGAAAAACAAACTTAACAGCACTCCCAGCCCAATTGCAACTTCAAACATTTATTTCCTCTCTTTAAAGTAATTTACAATGATGCCGCCATTTCCACCGATATTACCGATACCCAACATCAGGAAGTCTTCGGATTTCAACTTCGAAACAATCTCCACAAGTTCCTCTCCACTCGTCCATCCGATGTCAACAATTTTCTTAACAGGCACGTGATGCCTTAGTGCATACGATCTTATTGTACCGGTTTGCTCCCCGATCAAAAAAAGTCTATCGAATTCCATTTTCGTTAACATTCGGATAAGCTGTTTGGAACGGAACATCCTGTCTGCCCGAGTACTCAAAACAATTATAACTTCATCGATCTCGGGATGTAAATTCTTGATGTAGTTGATAAGAAACTCTGTAGATTCAGGATCATTAGCAGCAAAAGAATGAGCAAAGAAAATATCTTTCTTTTTGTATTTTGTATAAAATATTTCTGTTGCACCAATATCTGGCAGGGCATCATACATCCCCCGTAAAGCAATTTCCTTATCCACGCCAAGATGTTCACAAATGCCAAGGGATAAAGCTACATTTTCTTTGTGTTCGATGTGCGAAAAACCTTCCATGTCTTTATCTGCAACATCTTCCTTGTGTGCTTGAATCAGTTCGGTATGGTTTTTTTCCGCCTGTTTTTTTATAAGCGGGAACATGGTTTTCTCTGCAGTAAAAGCAATTCCTTTTGGTGGTAATGTATTACACAGAGAGAGAGTTACATTCTTTATGCCCGGTCCCATCAAATCCAGATGGTCAAGGCGGGAATTTGTAATAACTCCAATATTGGAATTTACTATTTCATGCTCGGTAACCCACTGGTATTCGGGATTTACTGCCATGCATTCCAGCACCAGAATATCTATCTTGCGTTTAGCTACGAATTTAATGATCTTCAATTGCTCTTTTATATTTGCTCCATGATGTCTAATTATCGGAGTTTCTTTCCCATTTTCAAAGATCAGTCTCGGGGCAGAACCAGTTGTCTTTGCGATCGTTTTTTTGCCGCCCGCACGTAAACCTGCTGCGATCAAACGAGTAACACTCGATTTTCCACGAGTACCATTAACGTGTATTATCACAGGAATGTGCTTATGATAGATTTTATTTTTATGGAATTCGATAACTCCGAAAAGTATCAATAAAAATAAACCAAATATTAAACCAACCATGAGAAGTGATTACTCTACTATTACCTTACCGTTCACTAATTCCATTTCGTCAAAACCTTCTACAGGATCACCATTTTCATCGATCAGGCTTAAATTTTCAAATATGATATCACTTTCACCTGCTAATAACCCCACCAGGATAAATTCAAACAATGTGCCATCACCGGTTATACCGTCTTCTCCGGCAGTCTGAACCTGCCCGATGGCTACGCAGAGCCTATCGTAATCTATCTGAGTTGTAATGAGAGCATCATCACCCCAGAAATCACCTATGGTTACGGAATTAATCGGAGCATTTACTACACCATTATTGAATACTATTTCCACAGATAAAGCAAAGACATTTACTCCGCCATATAGTTGCACACTTAAAACAGCTTCTTCATCAACCACTATTGTCTGTTCTGCAGGTTCTATTTTCATCTGAGGAGCTACTGCTATTTCAATCGTCGAGGAATCATTGCCCTCGCTATCAGAGACAGTACACGTAATTCCACACATTCCGGGTATTGCAGGAGCTATCCAGTTAACGATAGAACCGCTTCCTTCAATAACGCCTACTGATGCTTCCCAGGAATAGGTAAGTTCGTCCCCATCAGGATCAACAGCTTCACAGGTAATATCTACAGTTTCATTTACAGAAACTATTGAATCACTGGTTGTAAGTGCAATAATTTCCGGAGGTGCATTATCACTTGGATCCGTACTACCTCCACAAGCTGCAAAAAGAATTAAGAATACTATCGGAAAAATCCATAAAACTCTTTTCATTTAACTGTCTCCTTTATTTCAGTAAGATCATTTTTTTTGTATCAATAGTCTGTTTATTGCATTTCAACCGGTAGAAATATAATCCACTGCTTACTTTTCGATCTACTGAATCCTTTCCATTCCACTCTACTATATAACTTCCAGGAATTGTGTATTCGCTGAACAGTTTTTTTACAAGCTGTCCTTTTATGTTATAAATGGAAAGTTCTACCTTTCCTTCAGCGGCAATATCAAAAGCGATCTTTGTAGCAGGATTGAAAGGATTGGGATAATTCTGTTGAAGCCTACTGATCTCGATCGGTGTTACTATCGGGAAATCAAATAGTTCTGCCAAATAATTCTTTAGAAGCAGACTCGGTCCGGAATTCTCCAGAGAATTATAAATCTCCTCGAAGTTATCTCTGTAATCTTCAAGATTTACAATTGGTGAAAATGAACCGCAAGGGGTAACATGAGTGTAATTCCAGTTCAGACATATTCCCAGAACGTCTGTAATGTTAACTTCCCCATCACCATTACAATCAGCTACGGAAGCCATGGGTTTATTCCAGTCACCGGGATAATCATTTCCTGCCCATTGGAAGGAAACAGCATCCCTTGGAGTACCTTCCTCATTCCAAAAGATCCCTATCATCATAATATCTTCGATATTTACAATACCATCAATATTTGTATCACCAGGCCAGATAAGATCTTCGGCTGGAAACACAGTAATGAAGTCATCATGCGTTATAGAATCTGTTCCTTGCGAATTCGTGGCTGTTAATGTAACGCTGTAATCTCCCACTTCCTGATACGTATGAACAGGATGAATTTCTGAAGAATAGGGAGATTCATCGCCAAATTGCCATTCCAAAGTACCGAAATATGAGAGCGGTGAAGTCTGGTTTATAAAGCTTATATCCAAAGGGGCAATTCCATATGTAATATCTGCAGAGAAATCGGCAACAGGAGTTGTTTCTTCAATGAATTCAGGAATATCAGTAGTGAATTTAATAGCTAAATTATTGCAAAGATGTGTTGCACTGGCAGGATAGATATTGGCATAAGTATAAAGGAGTCCGTCACTTTGAGTGAAGTTCTCGATTCCAACCGTGGAATAATTACTATTGGCATCTGGATTATTAACTGTATGATAATTAATCTGGATGATGCCATTTCCATCGGTTGTGGGATATACTGCCGGATCATAAAGAACGATCTCGAGTTTTTCTATGGAAGTATAATCAAATCGGTTTACGCATTTATTCCATTCGATCACAAAAATATTTTCATCTTCGATATATTCATAACATATTCTCATTTTGGCATATTCATCATTACCGAGGGGGAAACCGATCAGGTCATCCCAGTAAGCAGCGATCATACCATAAGGTCCCAATGCGGAAGGTATGTTCCAATTACGGAAATAGGTTTCCCAGGTTGGTTGGAACGATATCCAGCCATTAGTACAGATCGTGATGCTATCGCTGATTTCCCCGTAAAATGGGAAATCAAACGGCATTGCTACAGTTTGGGAAACATCGTCACCCATCTGGATAACAGATCCATCACCACCTTCCAGAGGATCGAGTTCTTTCCAAAAATACTCGGGACAGTTCTGATAAAAAACATCATAACTGTCGAGAGCATAATAACCAAAACTATCCGGTCCGGTGGGAGAAGTATTTTCTACTATTCCGGCTTCCATGCTGAAATAAATATTTGTTTCCAGCGAATTCTCATCGATTAGAGTAATATAAAAAGGAAGATTCTGCCCGATATAGCATTCCCCGGAAAGTTGAATGGAAAATTCAGCCACGGAAGTAGCATCCACCGCAACATTCCCTATATTAAACTGAGAAGAGGTTATGGTAGCATCGGGAGTTTGAGAGAAAAGTTCTGCCTGCAGACCATTAACATCGAAGATGCCAATGTTCTTCATACTTATCGAAATACCGTTATCTTCCAGAAGAAGAAGCGCTTCCTCTTCATTATTTACCACTATCGAAGTTATTTCAAAGATCAGTCCATTTACCATAACATCAAATTTGGCTGTACTTCCTCCTGAAATATTAAGATCAAATTGGATCACAGTATTATCCGGACATCCCGGAAGTATCTCCACATCATATCCCTGCATCGCAGTGCTGCCAGGATCGATATTGCCGAAGTTGGTAGAAGTGGTTAAAACATTCACATAAGAATTAACACATGACAGGTCTGCCGTTACGTTGTTTGCTGTTAATGTGCCATAGTTCTTAAGTGTAAGATCGAGTTGGAATTCTTCGCCAGCTATCACGCTGCCATTTGTATCAAAATTAAAAAGTCCCAGTTCAACATCATCTGTTATAACATCTATTGTTTGAATGAATGGATAATAATTTGGTTTGGTGATAGTTATTTCTATCTGGTCGGAATTTTCCAGGTTAAAATAAAGTGTAGCCAGTCCATTCTCCACAATAGTCGTACTAAAAGTACTCTCCTCTATCTTTGCTGTTACAATACCATCTTCCAGGTCAGGAAGATCGATCTCAAGATAATTTGTACCTTTATTTATCTCAGCAGGTAGAGTACAATTGACGGTCTGTGGTACGGTACTCCACATGGTAAGTGAAGGATCACCCAGAATATTATAAACATGAAAGTAGAATTCTACCTTACCGTCGGGTTCTCTGTTTAATGGAAAGTTGTTGTATAGTTCTATTTTCCCTCTCAGTACATCACTGCCGAATATCAGGTTATCTTCATCCAGCATTCCGGCATAGAAACCGGAAAAGATGGAATTATTGAAGTTTGTGTTTGTATGCAAATCGGATGGTCCCACGAACACAACTCCACCCTGCGGATTGGAAGGGCTTCCTACGCGCAGCCATTTTTCCCCGAAACAGGGGTCCACATTATTGGCGAAATCACCTGTATTACAAACAATAGATGTCATTACAGGCAAAAAAGGATTATTGTTCAAGTCATCAATATTTTCCTTATGGAAGTACGGATAATGCCAGCCATTGGCATCTCCCCAACCCCGGTAAGTAACAATTCCCACTCCATCATCAATAGCAGATATGATTTGTGGTGTACCCGGATAAGTTGGTGGATAATATATCTCTGTAATATTATTATAACCATAATTCACCATTTTATCACGCAACCATTTAGTTACTTTTACAGGTGTAGAGGGAGTTGGTGGTGAACTGCTGAAATTACCTGCCACTAAAAGAGCATTCTCAAACCAGTGCGTACTACCCATGAATGGCGTTTTTTCATAAAGCAAGACCTTGCTGATCATTGTCAGAAATTCAAAAGTTTCATCAAAAGAAAACCTGCCAATGATCATCTCTGGAAAATAATCATCACCTTCCAGAAGCGTATAAGGATGATCAGTAACACAATTCTCTGTGCCACTGTAAATATAATGAGATGGAATGGTAAAATCATTATCCATATCACCTGTGAGAAGCACATAGTCCGGTGGAATTTCAGAATTATCATAAACCGATTGAATATAATCTTTTATATGGGAACTCTGTGATCCGATATCTTCGATGGTAACAACTTCAGTAGCGATACCTTTGGCATTCTTCCAATCTGTGAAAAGCTGAATATCATTAATTAAACTCTCATGAGTGATGATCAACATTTTAGATGGTCCTTCTACAACATTTCTCAAGTAAGAATTTTCGAAATTATCAACTAAAGCCTTATAAATAGGCAGAAATGCTTTGGATATTCTCGTTGGAATCTGTACTTTCTCGATTGGCTTGATAGTAAAATCAATGTTCTTAACGATGCGGCTATATTCTTCCGATGAATCTTTTAACATCACTTTTAACTGATGAGCATAAAGCTCTCTCATTACAAAGCTATTTTCTATCTGCACGAATTCACTACCTGCTACTGATTCCGTTCCGATAAGACCGCCATCTTTGCTCATCACAGATACTTCACAATTATTCACAATAATTTCTGCACTTAATGCCGGTAATGCGATCACCTGAGAAAGAATATCTTCTTGTGGAGTTAATTCCGGATTTACAAAATTTATTCTCAGTTCATCGCCTTGTGTTTCGTACGAAATACCTGCAAAGATCAGAGAACTCATCATTAAGAAAGCAATTAGGATAAGAAGTCTTTTCAATTTTCCTCCCGATTATTTATCTATTTTAATAAAAGCATTTTTTTAGTTTTGTTAAAGTTATCTGTTTTAAATTTATAGAAATAAATTCCACTGGCAACGTTTCTACCACTTTCATCTGTACCATTCCAGAGAACAGAATGATGACCCGCATCAAGTTGTTCATTCACCAAGGTTCTAACTTTTTCACCTTTGACGTTATATATCTGTACAACGGTTTTAGAAGCGGAACTTAACGCAAAGTTTATCATGGTTTCCGGATTAAATGGATTGGGATGATTACCCTTAAGATAAGTTACTTTGGGAATAAGCATTCCGTCTGCATTTGTCTGAACATGTTCAATGACAGCATCTGAAGACAGAGTGGATTGATAGCCACCGCTATATACAGTTCTGATGTTGTAAGTATATGTTCCGTTTGGCATTTCAGGATCCAGATAAGAAGTATCCACAATATCATCTGCAATCATGATCAGGTTACGATATACTTTATAATTGACAAGTGCCCTGACGGCAGGTTCATCCCAAGTTACAAGGATATCTGCTCCCTGGGTTACGGCTTGTGGATTTTGAGGTGAAGGAAAAGTTATAACCGCATTTTCCTGATTGGAAGGCAAAGATTCTCCCAAATCGTGAATTGCAGTCACATAGTATTCATAAGTTCCGGCAGCAAGTGCAAGATCGGTATATGTAAGTATCGCAGGATCGTTTATCTCTGCTATTTCCACATCATCACGATATACTTTATATCCAAGATGTTCGCGACTATTATTTGATGCTGGTTTTTCAAATATTTTTATGTTTGCTTCTTTGATAATTTCATAAGTTTTACCTGAAGACTCAGGTACATCCCAGATCAATTCCACATCGTTATAATCAATTACATTACAGATGAATCCTGTTGGTATGGGAAGTGCTTCCAATGTAAAGTCAACAACTGTTGTTTCATTTTCAACAACATAAACGTTATTTACGGTAATTGAAGTATAACCAGCCAGGCTTGCTGTGATATCATAGGTTCCGGGAAGCTGAGGATAGATGTAATTGCCGCTCTGATCAGGATTAGTATAGGTAGTCCCATTACTGATAACTACTTCGTCAACGTTTCCGCTTCCTCCGAGTAAAGTAACCTGCCCGGAAACAAATCCCCAATACTGGGAAGAAGTTGTAAAAAGAAGAGCCATTTGATTTTGCAGGCTTTTAGCAGCAGTTGGGTATGAATTATTAAATGTATATTCCAACCCAATTGTTCCCGTGTGATCTTCTATTCCTACTGAACTGTACTGACCATGTTCAGAAAGACCGCCACCTGCATCGACATTGTTGATAACTTTATACTGAACTTTGATCTCGCTATCTCCTGTGAAAGTAGGATAATAATTTGCATCGTAAAGAATTGCCTGGAATGTTTCTTCTGCACCGTTATAATCATTTTGCATGTGATCCCATTCTATGACTACAAAGTGTTGTGTAGAATCATAATACCAATAAACATCTCCAGAAGAACCGTTTTTCAGGTCATCCCAAAAAGGAGCGATCATGGGTGACGGACCTTGAGGACCGGGAATACGGCTGTTCATAAATGAAGCCTGGGAACTGCCACCCGGAGCTATCCAGCCATTGGAACATATTGTAGCAGTATTATACTCTTCACCATACATTCTGAATGTTATTGGAAGATTGATAGTTTCACTATCTCCGGTATCACCGCCATCATAAAGCTGAAGATCTATTCCAATGCTACTTATCTCGATCCAATCATAAGTTGGAACGTTGAAATAGCCGATATCACCATCGTCATAGCAGAAATATGAGTACTCGTCGGGACCTAACGGATCGGTTATGGATACTTCCCCCACATTCAGAATAAACTGGGTAGTATTATCATAACCATCAGCGTTATAAAGATGAAGTTCCATGATGAATTGCATACCCACCACAACCTGTGTATTAGCAGTAATTTCAAAGGAATCTGTTGTGTTGGAAGCTTGTCCACCGGTAATGATGTTGCCAAAATACCCTATAGAATCAGTAACTGTTATGCTGCTATTGGCAGAAGTCAGTTCACCATAAATAGCATTTGCTGTTACGCTGCCATTATTCTGCAGAGTAACGTTCATTTCCACTACTTCACCCGGGTCAAGTATACCATTACCTCCATCTACGATAGTATAATCTGCAGCATCCAGATTTGCACCTTCCACTACCAGGAAGATAATATCTGTCCACTGGTTTCCACTATCATCATCGATAGTAATATCTATTCTTAATTCTGTGTCACCCAATGTGTTTTCATCTACAGAAAAATCAAAATCATCGGCTGAATAAACCGAAGCGCCGGGATCTATGTTTCCATAAAATTCACTATTGTCTGTAATTGTAATAAAATCTTCATCCGAGGTAATAACTGCCGAAACAGAGTTTACCGTTTGATTTCCGAAGTTCTTCAGCTCCACTTTTAGCTCTATCGATTCACCGGGATTAATAAAACCATCGCTATTTCCGAAAGATGTTCCAGAATTATCGTCATCAATTATAATATCGAGAACATTCACGAATTTATCAGTTTCAATAATATCTAATTCTCCAAGATGCGGAATATAATTGTGCCTGGTTACAGTAAGATAACAAGAACCCTGAATATCAGCATAAATCGGAAGGGCAATATAACCTTCTGCGTCTGTATAGCCTGTAGCGAAGATATCATCACTTCCCATCAGCGCTGTTACCCAGGCATTCTCCAAAGGTTCTCCATCATCGTTTGTAACTGTAACTTCCAGGTAATCTGTACCTATAGATATTTGTGGATCGTAGTCTACTATCAGTTCCTGTGGTATACCGGTCCATAGTTCCACACCCGGATCTCCCATCAGAGTATTCCAATGCGAGAAGATGTTCACAGCATTAGCAGGATTCAACGGATAATTCAAATACAAGCTAAGCTTTCCTCGATTTACAGCACCACCAGGATTGTAGATACCATCTGCAAAAATACCGTAAAATATACCTGCATCAATGCAGTTGTTAAATTGTGTGTGTGTGCCGCTGGTTGCAGTTCCAATAGCTGCTATTGCTCCCTTCTGTGCAGAAGGATTTCCAGCCCGGATAAAGGCTTCACTGCGGCTTTCTCCGTAGGCGAAACTTCCTGTTCCACAAGTCAAAAATACTGCAAATGGAAGTTTTAATCCGTTATTTAAACTATAAATCTGGCTATTCCCAAAGCCGCTCATGTTGAGCCATCC
>JAUXIJ010000155.1 GCA_030621085.1 Candidatus Cloacimonadota bacterium
ATGATAGCGCACAGGATTCATATCCCAAAAAACTCATTGTTTCCATTGGTTATCCTGTAGCTGATACAGGTGGACCATACACGGTGTATGGAATCCAACCACTCACCTTTAATTCTTCAGCATCCTTTGATCCGGAAGGACAACCACTGACATATTCTTGGGAGTTTGGTGATGGAAGCATCTCAACAGAAGCAAATCCAACGTATACATATGCAACAGAAGGAGTATATACAGTAACATTAACGGTTCATGATGAAACCTATGAGGCAACAGCATCAACCACAGTAACCGTTCTGAAATCCCTTCTCTTTGAAGGAGAACCTATTGATGAAGGATATGATGAAGACGGTGACGATTTGTATGAGTATTTACTTGTTGAAACCGATTTCACTAATTATGTGTCTCAAACTGTTTCCACAGAAGTCACTCTTACTGATTCTTTTGGTACCATTCTTTCTTATGGTTTAGATACTGAATATCTGAATATAAGCTCCTATAAGTTATTAATTTATTTTGATGGTCCCACATTCTTTGAGAACATGGTGGATGGACCATATTATGTTGAGCTCATCATCAGAGATGAAAGCGATGTGGTTTTAGATTCTATGAATTATACCACAGCAGCCTATGAATATACAGATTTTCAATATAATACAAAGATTGGGAATGTCACGGATTATGGAATTGACACTGATATGAACGGATTCTATGATCATTTAGCCGCAGATGTTACTCTTATTACTTATGTAAATCGAGACGTGGTATTGCATGGGGAACTCTTTGACAGTAATGGCACGAGTATTGTTTCAACGCAAGAAGCAACAACGTTAACTGGTAATACAACAATCCAACTGCTTTTTGATGGAAAAACGATTAACTCACATGGAGAAAATGGACCATATACAGTTATCCTTAATCTAAAAGATGAATATGGTTTGACCATAGATACAAAAGAGAATAGTACCGTTGCATATCAATACACTGATTTTGAGGAGCAAACAAGTCAAATTTGGACTGTGGATGATGACAATCTTGACGTACCAAGTCCACCCGCGGATTTTTCAACGATTCAAGAAGCAATTGATGCTGCAACTGATGGAGATGAAATATTGGTTTATAGTGGAACATATTATGAACATATTAATCTAAACAAAACCCTCACTCTATCGGGTATCGGCTTGCCAGTAATCAAAGCATCTGGTGGCAATGGAATAAATATTACAGATGATGAATGTTTGGTACAAGGATTCTTTATTAGATCTGCCTATATCAGTTCAGATGTTTTCGCAACAGGTATCAATATCTCGTCTTCTAACAACACCATCATAAACAATACTTTTTTATATAATTATTACTGCGTTTACGTGAATTCATATGGCAATAGTATTATGGACAATATTTTTGATGTCAATGAATACGTCATTCACCTAGCATCCCATAGCAATGTCATAGCTGGTAACTACATGTCTTATAATGATGAGGAGGGTATCTCATTAGCCCAAGCTCACAATAATACGATATATAATAACACTATCACCAATACATACGGCAATGGTATCTCTTTAGTCCAATCTCATAACAATTTAGTAATCAATAATAATCTTAGTAGTAGATATTATGGGATTAATAATATCATATTGTCAGAATCAGATGATAACATCATTAAGAATAACACTTGTCTTGGAAATGGTAATGGTATCGTTGTTTTAGACTCATCAAATAATGTTATCTATCTTAATACCTTGGGTAACCGAGATGATAATGGATATGATAACACTACGAATAATAATTGGAACTCGACTAATCCTGTAGAGTATACATATGATGGTGTTTTATACACGGGTTTTGCAGGTAATTGCTGGGAGGGACATTTCAGTACTGATAGTGATGGAATCTATGATATTCCCTATACTGACATTGAAGGGGAAGGGAATGCAACTGATTATTATCCTTTAGTGGGCAATTGGCCACCGACAGCAGAAGCAAATGGTCCCTATCAGGCGAAAGGTAAACAAAACATTACCTTTGATAGTTCAGG
>JAUXIJ010000125.1 GCA_030621085.1 Candidatus Cloacimonadota bacterium
CCGCTGGAAACATTCTTATCATTTTCACCTTTACCATTCCAGGTAACTGTGTGATAACCAGCTTGTACTGTTCCATCTATCAGGATGCGTACTTTTTGACCTTTGATGTTGTAAATAGAGATAGAGACTTTTGCATCTTCTTTCAGACCGTAACTTATGGTAGTTTCCGGGTTGAATGGATTCGGGTAAATACCAATAAGTTCGGTATTCGCAGGAATAAGAACCTCATCTGAATTTGTCTGTACATGTTCAATTACAGCATCTGTAGAGAGAGCAGATTGATAACCACCGCTATATACCGCTCTGATATTATAAGAATAAGTTCCGTTTGGTACAGCAGGATCAAGATAGGAAGTTTCAATAATATCATCTGCAATCATGGACAGATTGCGATAAACTTTATAATGAGAAAAATCTCTGTTAGAAGGTTCATCCCAGGTTACAAGGATATCTGCATACTGAGTTACAGCCTCCGGATTTTGAGGTACAGGAAGGATTAAGGTTACAATTTCAATATTGGAAGGATCTGATTCTCCTACGTGAAATAGTGCAGTAATGTAATATTCATAAATTCCAGAAGGTAGAACAGCATCTGTAAAGGTTAGGATCGCAGGATCGGTGATCTCAACTATCTCCAAACCATCCTTGTAAACTTTATATCCGGTGAGGTCTCTTGTGTTATATGTACCACCCGGTTGATCCCAGGTAAGAACTATATCGTTGAAATTCTGGATCTCCGCTGTCAGGTTTTCGGGTGGGAACATCGGTGCATATGCTTCTATCGAGAAGTAACTGATCCAGGTATCTTCTGCAACTGCTTCCAATTCAAAATAGACCATGTGACTATCAGGAATATCTCCTGCAGCTTCAATTGTGAATGCTCCGGTAACAGTAACAATAGCACCAGCTGCAATATTACCGAAGTTCTCAGTACCATCGATTATCGTTATATAAGGATCTGTTGTTGTTATAGTTACTATAACATCTGTTCCCTGATCATTACCTATGTTTTCCAAACTCATATCGAGGTCTACTATCTCTCCATTCTCAAGCAATCCATTACCGTTACCATTCGCTGTATCATCGATAACATAGCTTTCGAATATAACAAACGGACCAGCAAGAGGAATAACAGGAATATCCTGCTGATAGGACAGGAAGTTGTGAGAAGTAACCGTTACATGAGCAGTACCAGGGTCTTGAATAGGAGCATCGAACTGAACTTGAACATTACCTGCAGCATCTGTGAAACCATAGGCATAAATACTGCCATCATCGTTGCTCACACATACCCGGGCATTTTCAATAGGACTGCCACTTCCCATTACAGAAACATCGAAAGTGGAAACTCCCAGGAATAACTGACCATCATGAGTAACCGTTAAATCTTCTATCTGAAGTGTCCATGGTTCTATCGAGCTATCGCCCAACCATAGATAAGTTCTTACATTTGAGGCACCGATCGCTCCATGATAATTAACCACAAAGACATTTGCATAATTTGTGATATAGCCGATATTATTAACTCCCTGATCGAAAATGGCTTTATACATTTCTTTGTCATAATCATGATTTGGAATTGTGTAAGAAGGTTCTATGGCAGCATTGATAGCAACTGCTGCTACCGGGGATTTCATAAATGACTCTGCCAGACAGTTGCCGTTGTAAGATACAATTTCCATATTACTGCAGCATACATCAAACAGTACGAAATACCTATTGGCATTAGTTAATTGCAAAATATGCGAATTTGTAAAACTACCGGAAGCTCCCCATTGCCAGAATTCGGTTTCACTACCATGACCACGGTAATTGAATATACCACAAGAGTTATTATTAATATAATTAATTATATCAGTATTTGTAGCTCCCGCCCCGCCATAGCATTGCTCGAATAAGGGAGTTTGCAGAGAATAATTAAAAGTTCTGATCTGCTCTTTACACAGAGTGTATTTCTGGGGATATTGTTCCGAATGTGCTACAAGAATGCTATTCTCACCCCAATTAAGTGAAGTATCTGGAATCAGGTAATGATCCATAAGTTTCTGCATCTGACCATCTAACTCTGCAATGGAATCGTAGGTTATCCTGCCAATTGCCAGATCAGCATAAAAGTCGTTATTGCCATCCAGGCACACATACCAGGTATCTGAATATGTATCCGTCCAATAATTCATGGGTACATTATCCGGTCCGGCTGAACCATTTGGATAGGCATCCCCTACCAGCAGTACGTATTCCAGATCATCGGAATTGTATAACTGGTCGATATAATCTTTAATATTCTGGGGAGTTTCGAAACCTGTTTCCAAGATCCTTACTTCTACAGGAAATCCCTGCTGATTCTTCCAATCTACAAAGGGCTGAATGGAAGCAAGAGCATTTGTATTGGTTACGATCAAATAGTTGATGTTTACTTCACGAGTATTATCGATGGAATAACCCAGAGAACCGAAATTCAGAAGAGCAGTATTGTACATATTATAAAAATCGGGTGTCAGTGATTGATCTTTACTAAGGATATTCTCATCATCCCTGCCGTAAAATTCTACTTCGATACGGGTGGAAGTGATCACATCCAATTCACCATTAGCAGGATTGTACCGGAAAGGAACAAAATGCAGTCCTGCGATCTTTACATCCCGCCAGATACCGGGATTTGCCAGGAACACATTTGCTTCCGGATATGAATTTCCGGAATTATAGAAATCACGATCAATATCAAATTTCTGTGAAATCTCCTCATCCTTCAATGGAGTTTGCAGCGGATAAACATTATAACCGGAAAGGCTTGTAGATGTTTCTTCCAGTATGCGTACTTTCACTTTCTGATTATCTGGGATACCAATGATTTCATTGATCATGGGCAATTCCGGTTTTCCCACATCGTGTGTATTCTGGTTGTAATTTAATTCCAGCTTGTGATAAATTTCTCCGTTTTCCTCGACCTCGGTTACCATCATACCAGGTACCGAAATTTCGAGCACTAATTTTGAATGATCCGATTCAATTACCATTACTTCCGGAAGTTGAACAGAAGAGCTGGTAAATCCAACCCATTGTTCAGCCGCACTTAAAGAAATAAAAAGTAATAACAATAACCCAAAGACAAAACATGTTTTTTTCATGATTTACTCCTTTTTTTTTACATTATTTATTAATTATTTTAAAAGAATAATTTTCTTAACACTTGTATAATCTTTTTCTTTGCTAATTGCATCAAAGATGGAAAAATAAATCCCGCTGGAAACATTCTTATCATTTTCACCTTTACCATTCCAGGTAACTGTGTGATAACCAGCTTGTACTGTTCCATCTATCAGGATGCGTACTTT
>JAUXIJ010000030.1 GCA_030621085.1 Candidatus Cloacimonadota bacterium
ACGTAACCATCAGTGCAGAGCTCATCACTCCGATAGCTATGGAAAAAGGTTTGCGTTACGCTATCCGTGAAGGCGGCAGAACAATCGGTGCCGGCGTCGTTAGCGACGTTGTTGAATAAGGTTTCAGAATGAGAGAAATAATAGTTTTAGCTTGTGAAGTATGTAAAAACAGGAATTATTCTACCACAAAAGATAGAAGAAATCATCCTGAGCGAGTTGTTTATAAAAAATTCTGCCCGAAATGCAGGAAACATACAGAACATAAACAAACCAGGTAATAAATTTGCAGGCTTGTAGCTCAATTGGTAGAGCACCGGTCTCCAAAACCGGGGGTTGCGGGTTCAAGTCCTGCCGGGCCTGCCATTATCTTAAAAAGTGAGCATAAAATGTTTAAAAAAATATTTACGTTTTTTAAAAATGTGAAAACCGAATTGTCGTATGTAAGTTGGCCTACCAAGGCAGATTTAAAAGAAGGTACGACAGTAGTAATCATAATGTCAACAATTGTTGCGATTTTTTTATCGATAATTGATGCCGGTTTCGGTTTACTAATCAGGAAACTGTTATTCAAGGGTTAATCTCATGAAATGGTATGTAATTCACACTTATGCTTCCCAGGAATTTAAAATAAAAGAAGCGATTACAAGAAGAATTCAGGGTAACGATCTTGAAGATAAGATCGGTCAGATACTCATTCCTACCCAGAAGACATTTCATATTCGTGACGGGAAGAAAGTTGAACGTGAGAAAAAACTGTTTAATAGTTATATTATCTTAGAAGCTGATCTAACTCCCGAAATCTATACATTTATTGTTGGTCTTCCGGGTGTTACCCATTTTCTGGGATCAGGTAAAAAACCTCAACCCCTTACAGAGAACGAAGTCAATAAACTGCTCGGTATTGCGGATCGTGATAAGGACGAAAAACAGGAATATACTTTTATTTCCGGGGATATGGTCAGGATCACATCCGGTCCGTTCAGTGACTTTGATGGTATTATTGAAAAGATAAGTGATGACAAACAGAAAATGACCATTAAGGTTACAGTATTCGGAAGAGTTACACCGGTAGAAGTTAAAGCAGACCAAGTAGAAATTCTTTAATTCAGAGGAAGAAATGGCAAAACCTAAAGATGTAGAACATGTAGTTAAATTACAACTTCCAGCCGGACAGGCAACCCCGGCTCCTCCTGTAGGACCCGCATTGGGGCAGGCAGGAATCAACATCGGTGAATTCTGTAAAGCTTTCAACGATAAGACAAAGGATTCCCCGGGAATGATCTTTCCTGTGGTAATCTATGTTAAGAAAAATAAATCTTATACATTTGAAATTAAAACGCCCCCTGCCGCTGTTCTTATCAAAAAGGAAGCAGGTCTGGCAAAAGGTTCAGGTGAACCTAACCGAGAAAAAGTGGGAACAATCACCAAGAAGCAAGTTAAAAAGATCGCCGAAATTAAGATGAAAGATCTCAACGCATACGATATGAAAGGTGCTATGCGTATGATAGAAGGTACTGCAAGAAATATGGGAGTTCTGGTAGAAGATTAAACTTCCACCTAAACCATATTGAAAGCAGGAGATTATCAATAAGGAGTGTAAATGACAAGTAAAAGGTACCAAGAAGCTCATGAGATGATCGACAAACAGAAGAAATATGGACTCGATGAAGGTATTAAGTTACTTAAGAATTTTCCGAAGACGAAATTTGATGAAACAGTCGAAATTCATATGAATTTAGGTGTCGACCCTCGTAAAGCTGATCAACAAATTAGGAACTCTGTTGTTTTACCGCATGGCAGCGGGAAGAAGTTAAAAGTTCTTGTATTTGCCGAAGGCGAAAAAGAAAATGAAGCAAAAGAAGCAGGTGCTGACTATGTGGGAGTAGATGAATTCATCGAAAAGATCCAGTCTGGCTGGATAGATTTTGATGTAGTTATCTCCACACCAAATTTAATGGGTAAAGTCGGACGCCTGGGTCGTGTCCTTGGACCGCGTGGTCTGATGCCAAACCCAAAAGATGGTACAGTTACCATGGACATTAAAAAAGCAGTTGAAGATTCCAAAGGCGGGAAAGTAACTTACAGAATTGATAAATTTTCCAACCTTCACATTATGGCTGGTAAATTAAGCTTCGAAGCTAAAAAGCTCAAAGAAAACATCCTGACTGTTATCTCTGCCATACTACGTGAGCGACCTGCTGCTTTAAAAGGTATTTTCATCAAGAGTATCTCAATAACATCAACTATGGGACCTGGTATAAAACTGGATGTTGGTGCTGTGTCCCTGGAAGCAAAGAAGTAGGAGCAAATTATGGTACAAGCTTATAAAATCGATGAAGTAAAGAAGGTGAAAGAAAGACTTCAAAATGCCAAATCAATTGTGCTTATCGACTATAAAGGCATTAATATTGAGGAAGTTGATGAACTTCGTAACAGAATGCGTAACGCTGAGGTTGATTACTTCATTTCTAAAAACACTTTCATTAAACTTGCTCTGAATGATTTGGGAATTTCCGAACTGGATTCTCAACTGGTGGGTTCTACCGCGATAGCTACCACAACTGTTGATGAAGTAGCCCCTGCTCGTGAACTGGCAAAATTTAAAAAAGAAATAATGGAGGACAAGGATTTTCCGAATTTCAAACTTGGTCTGGTTGATGGTAAAGTCATGGAAGCATCTGAACTGGAACAGCTTGCTAAACTACCAAGCAAAGAAGTTCTTATTTCTATGATTCTTCAAGGTTTCAATGCTCCTGTCACAGGATTTGTGGGAGTACTTAATGGCATCATGAGAAAATTTGTTTATGCCGTCTATGCAATTGCAAAAATGCAAGAAGAAAAAAAATAAAAAAATATAATTGGAGGAAATAATGGCTGATAAGAAGCAACAAGTTATTGATATTATTAAAGAAATGAGCGTAATAGAGCTTTCTGAACTTGTAAAGGAATTGGAAGAACTTTTTGGCGTTACAGCCGCAGCACCCGTTGCTGTCGCTGCTCCCGGTGCTGCAGCAAGTGCTGAAGCTGCTGAAGAAAAAACTGAATTTGACGTGATCCTGGCAAGCTCAGGTGCGAAGAAGATTCAGGTTATCAAAGTTGTTCGTGCTATTACCAAATTAGGATTGAAAGAAGCTAAAGATTTAGTTGATGGCGCACCAAATCCAATCGTGCAAGGTGTTCCCAAAGAAGAAGCCGAATCTGTTAAAGCTCAAATCGAAGAAGTTGGTGGAGCAGTAGAAATCAAATAATCGAAACCAGTTTAACGGAAGTGAGAAAAATACTCACTTCCGTTACCTTTATTTAATGCCGGTAAATTTATCGATTTTTTCTTGGGATTTTAAAAAAAAAGGAGCATAGCTTTTGGAAATTAAAAGTTATTCCCGTATTAGTAAGAAAGCAGAACAAGCTGGTATTCCATTCATTCAGGTTCCCAATTTGCTCTCAATGCAAATTGATTCTTTCGAAGCATTTCTGCAGAAAGAAGTGCATCCCCAAAAAAGAATGAACAAGGGTTTACAAGCTGTTCTTACTTCGATCTTTCCTCTAGAAGATCAAAAAGGAATTTATTATCTTGAATACATCGATTACGTTGTTCTGAAAGAAAAATATTCTACAGAAGAGTGTATTGAACGAAATCTCTCATACCAGGCTCCCGTTAAAGCTCGTATGAGACTGATCATCAATGATGAGGAAATTCTGAAAGAAACAGGTGAAAAAAGAGTCAAAAGCACTATTGAACAGGATGTATTCCTGGGTGAAATACCCCTTGTAACCAATCAGGGAACTTTCATTATTAATGGTGCCGAAAGGGTTATTATAAGCCAGTTACACCGCTCTCCGGGTATCTTTTTCAGCGAAACCAAACATACCAGTGGAAAGATATTGTATTCTGCAAAGTTGATACCTTACAATGGTTCCTGGCTGGAATTTAATATGGACAGCTATGACGCTATGTTCGTTCTCATAGACAAAAGAAGAAAACTTCCTGCTACCGTACTTCTCAGAGCAATTGGACTTTCTACAAATGATGACTTGCGAAACTATTTTTATCAAAAAGAAGATATCAAGGTTAAGGATTCAAAAGACAGGTTCTTATTCAGCGATGTCTTTAATACTGAAACAGGTGAAGTATTATTTGAAGCTGCAACTGAAATTGGTGAGGATGAGATTGAGGTAATGATCGAAGGTGGAATTAAAACTATCACGGTCATTAGCCGAGAATCTGAAATTACTAAAAAAATACTTGAGCAAACCATTGCTAAAGATCAAACCACTAACCAGGAAGAAGCCCTTAAGAAGATTTATACGTTAATTCGTCCGGGTGAAGAACCTTCCTACGAGATCGCACTCGATCTTTTTAACAGGATGTTCTTCAATGAAAGACGCTACAATCTTGGTGAAGTTGGTCGTTATAAACTCAATTCCCGTTTAGGATTAGATATAGATCCAGGCACTCATATTCTTACCAAAGAAGATTTTATTGCTATTATTGAAAAAATTATCGCTGTCTATAAAGATGAAGATGTGATAGATGATATCGACCATTTAGCAAACAGAAGAGTCCGTACGGTTGGAGAGTTATTAAATGAACAATACCAGATCGGTCTTTCCAGAGTGGCAAGAACAGCAATAGAAAGAATGTCTATTGCTAATGCAGATGAAGTAACAATTCACGACTTGATAAACAGCAATGCACTTATCGCAGTAGTTCAGGCCTTTTTCCTTACCGGGCAGCTTTCACAATTCATGGAACAGATTAATCCACTTACGGCAATTACTCATAAAAGAAGATTATCTGCACTGGGACCCGGTGGACTAACAAGAGAACGTGCCGGTTTTGAAGTGCGTGATGTTCACTATTCCCATTACGGGCGTATCTGCCCAATTGAAACACCGGAAGGACCTAATATAGGTCTGATATCTTCTCCGGCTATGTTTGCCCGGGTAAGTGAATTAGGATTCCTGGAAACTCCCTATATTAAAATTGATAATGGTAAGATCACATCTAATGTTGAATATCTCAATGCATATCAAGAAGAAAAATTCATAATCGCACAGGCTAATGTAAATTATAATGAAAATCTCCAAATAACAGATAAATTAGTTTTTGCTCGTTATAAAGGTGAATTCTTGCAGGTTAATCCCGAGGAAGTTCAGTTTATGGATGTGTCTCCACAACAGGTTGTGTCTGCTTCGGCTTCACTTATTCCGTTTCTTGAACATGATGATGCTAACCGTGCCCTTATGGGTTCGAATATGCAACGTCAGGCTGTACCTTTGATCAGTCCGGAAGTTCCAATCGTGGGAACAGGAATGGAAAGCATCATTGCCAAGGATAGCGGAGCGGTTGCCACTGCACCCTATGATGGAGTTGTTACAAAAGTTACCAGCTCTTACATTGATATTAAACGGGAAAACCCCGATGACAGCATTCTTGACCTGGGTACCCAAAACAGGATCTACCTGAAAAAATTCGCCCGTTCCAACCAGGACACTTCCATGAACCAGAGACCTTCAGTAAAAAAAGGCAAAAAGGTCAAGAAAGGTAATATCATTTCAGATGGTCCTGCAATTATTGATGACAGGCTTGCTTTGGGTCGTAACATGCTTGTGGCATTTATGCCCTGGTATGGTTATAACTACGAAGATGCAATTATCTTAAGCGAAAAAGTAGCTCGTGAAGATACCCTTACTTCGATCTACATTGAAGAGCATGAAGTACTGGTGAGAAACATGAAAAACGGAAAAGAAGAACTGGCTTACGATATTCCTAATGTTCCCATCAAATCTTTGCGCAATCTCGATAAAACCGGTATCATCCGTGTGGGCTCTATGGTTAAAGCTGGTGATATTATCGTTGGAAAAATAACTCCTAAAAACGTCGATATCGATCCTTCTCCTGAAGAGAACCTGATGAGAGCACTTTTTGGTGATCGTGCTGGCGACTTTACAAACAGTTCTCTTAAAGCAAAACCCGGCATGGAAGGTGTTGTAATAGATGTTAAAGTTTTTTCTCGTCTGGAAGATATCAATGAATTTGAAGAACAGGAACGTAAACAGGAAACTTTGAATCGCATTAAACAAGAACGCAACGAACGAAAAAAACGCATTGAAGGTTTTCTGAAAAATAAATTGGAAGAAGCACTTCTTGGTCAAACTGCCAAGAATATCGTTGATGAAAAAACCAATATGTTCTTTGTTCCATCCAGTAAAAAGATCACTGCAAATGATATAAAAAAGATCAACTTCAAGCGAATCAACCTCGATTACGACCTAATAGAAAACTTTGAGAAAAACCAGGAGATCTACGCCGAGATCATACTGAAAGTGAAAACCGCTTACGAAGAAAGCAATAATATTTACAAAAAAATGCAGGAACGCCTGAAGCACGGAGATGAACTTCCATATGGTGTTCGTAAAATGGTAAAAGTCTATATAGCCAAGAAGCGTAAGATAGCCGTTGGTGACAAAATGGCAGGTCGTCATGGCAACAAAGGTGTAATTTCCAGGATCAGCCCCATCGAAGATATGCCATTTATGGAAGATGGCACTTCAGTTGATATTATCCTAAATCCGTTGGGTGTACCTTCCCGTATGAATATTGGACAGATCATGGAAACTCATCTCGGTATAGCAGTTAAAGCGTTGGGATTACACGTTGAAACCCCGGTTTTTGACGGAGCTACACTGGAAGATATTGCCAAAGAAACGAAAAAGGCGAAATTGCCCTTAGACGGTAAATATGTTCTTTATGACGGTAAGACCGGTGAATCCTTTAAAGAAAGAGTAACAGTAGGCATAATGTATATGCTCAAATTGAATCATCTGGTAGCTGACAAAATGCATTCCCGTTCTACAGGTCCTTACTCACTCATTACCCAACAACCACTGGGTGGAAAAGCCCAGCACGGTGGCCAGAGATTGGGAGAGATGGAAGTTTGGGCTTTAGAAGCTTACGGTGCTTCCCGCCTACTGGAAGAAATGTTGACCATAAAAAGTGATGATGTTGAAGGTAGAACAAATGCCTTCAAAGCTATTACAAGTGGACAAAACCCTCCCAAACCAGGTATTCCGGAATCATTTAATGTCCTGGTAAGTGAGCTGAAATCGCTTTGCTTTAATGTTGAATTCCTTGCCAACAAGGAATCATAATGGAGGTCGCAAGTGATTAGAGAGATCAAACGAGATAAAAGAATAGAAAATTACGATAAAGTAAAAATAATGATCGCTTCTCCCGATTCCATTCGTGAGTGGAGTTACGGAGAAGTAACAAAATCTGATACCTTGAATTACCGAACACATAAACCCGAAAAAGGCGGTCTTTTTTGCGAAAGGATCTTCGGTCCGGAAAAGGATTATGAATGCAGTTGTGGTAAATACAAGAAAAAGCGTTTCCAAAATACAGTATGTGACCGTTGTGGTGTAGAGATCACTACATCCAGGGTCCGTCGTTCCCGTATGGGTCACATTGAGCTATCCGTACCTATTGCTCATATCTGGTTCGTAAAAAGCATGCCCAGTGTTATTGGCACTCTACTTGATATGCCCGTAACAAAACTGGAAAGAGTGCTTTATTATGAATCTTATATAGTATTACATCCTGGTGACAGCGATTATGAAAAGTCAGACCTGATAGACGTGGACGAATATTATGAGATCCGTGACAGGGTTGGTGAAGATTTTCTGGCTCTGATGGGAGCGGAAGCTATCAAATTTCTTCTGGAAGAGATCAATCTGGAAGATGAAGCCATGAATCTTCGTACTATCATCAAAATGGAAACTTCAGTTCAGAAAAAACAAAAGGCAATAAAACGCCTGAAGATCGTTGATGCCTTCCGTAAATCCGGTAATAACCCGGCATGGATGATCTTAGAAGTTCTACCGGTTCTACCACCTACTCTTCGTCCCCTTGTTCAACTTGATGGCGGCAGATTTGCTACTGCCGACTTCAATGAACTCTATCGTAGAGTTATTACCAGGAATAACCGTTTGAGAGGTTTGCTTGACATTAATGCGCCGGAAGTGATTCTTAGAAATGAGAAACGAATGCTTCAGGAAGCAATCGATGCTCTTATCGACAACTCCAGGAAATCACGTCCGGTAAAAGGTAGAGGTAATAGACCCCTCAAATCTCTTGCTGATCAGCTCAAAGGTAAAAGCGGTCGCTTCCGTCAAAACCTACTCGGTAAACGTGTAGATTATTCCGGTCGATCTGTTATTACTGTAGGGCCAAACCTGAAACTGAATCAATGTGGTTTGCCAAAAGAAATGGCAATCGAACTTTTTAAGCCGTTCATTATTGAACGACTGGAAAAGCTAGGTGAAGCCGAAAAAGCAAAAACTGCTAAGAAATTGATAGAAAAACAACGTCCGGAAATTTGGAAAATTTTAGAAGATGTAATAAAAGATTATCCGGTTCTTCTGAACCGGGCTCCCACTCTACATAAACACGGCATCCAGGCATTCATGCCGGTTCTCACCGAAGGAAAAGCTATTGAATTACACCCACTGGTTTGCATTCCCTATAATGCAGACTTCGATGGTGATACTATGTCTGTTCACATACCCTTATCCCATGAGGCCCAAATGGAAGCTCGCATTTTGATGCTTTCTACCAGGAATCTGTTACTACCTGCCAGTGGAAAGCTGGCTATGGCTACAAATCAGGATATCGTGCTGGGTAATTATTACCTCACAGTTCAGAAAGAAAAAGTGCCTGAAGATGAGAAAACCCTCAAGCACTTTAGTTCTCCTGTAGAACTGCTTCTGGCTTACGAACAGGAAGAACTGTTGCAAACTCAAAAAGGTGATAAGAAGAAGAAAGACAAGATGACTATTCATACCTGGATCAGGGTGCTGATAGATGGCAAATTAATTACTACTACCATCGGACGTGTAATATTCAATCAGATCATTCCAAAAGAAATACCCTTCAAAAACTATACTTTCACAAAAGGCAAATTGAACGACCTGTCAATGGAATGCTATGAAACTGTAGGTCAAGCTAGAACAGCTATTTTACTGGATAATATTAAAGAACTGGGATTCAGATATGCAACCAAAGCAGGAATAACCTTCAGTGCTAATGATGTGATTTCTCCAAAAGATAAAGAAAAGTATATTAAAAGTACGGAAAAGGAAATTAAAAAGATCATCGACAGCTATATGAATGGAGAAATCACCGAAACCGAAAGATACAACCGTGTTATTGATAAATGGAAAATGACCACTGAAAACGTTACCGACCTTCTGATGAAAGAGCTGGAAGAAGATAAGGATGGATTTAACTCAATAAATATGATGTATATTTCCGGTGCTCGTGGTGGGAAAGACCAGATCAAGCAATTGGGAGCCATGAGAGGTTTGATGGATAAACCATCCCGAAGCCTTTCAGAAGGTATTGCCGAAGTCATCGAAACTCCTATTAAATCTAACTTCAAAGAAGGTCTTACGGTACTCGAGTACTTTATATCTACACACGGTGCCAGAAAAGGTCTGGCAGACACAGCATTAAAAACTGCTGACGCCGGTTACCTCACCAGAAGGCTGGTCGATGTAGCTCAAAATGCAGTAATCACTGAAGAAGACTGTGGTACTATCGAAGGCATCGAAGTTTCTGCCCTTAAAGAAGGATTGGAAATTGTGGAATCCCTTTCTGAAAGGATAAAGGGTCGTATTACTGCTGAAGATATTATCGATCCGATAACAGACAAAATTATTGTTGAAGCTAATTCTGAGATAACAAACGAAATGGCTCGTACTATTCAAGACCATGGTATTAACTCTGTAAAGATCAGAACCGTTCTAACCTGTGATACCGAAAATGGTATCTGTGCAAAATGTTATGGCAGAAATCTGGGAACAAACAAGCCAGTTACAGCCGGTGAACCTGTGGGAGTACTGGCAGCGCAAAGTATTGGCGAGCCGGGAACTCAACTTACACTTAGAACTTTCCATATTGGTGGAACTGCCAGTACAGATGTAGACCTTGCCGAAGTTATAGCTAATACTGATGGTATCATCAAGTTTGAAAAAATGAACACGGTGACCAATCGCTCTAATGAACTCGTTTCGATCAGTCACCTGGGTAGTATAACAATTATCCCTGATGATGAGGATCCAGAACCGGAAACTTACAAAGTAGAATACGCTGCTACAATTTATGTGCAAGACGGTCAAAAAGTGGTTAAAAACACAAAACTATTCAATTGGGATCACTACAATAATCCACTGATAGCTACAGCCAAAGGTAAATTAAAATTTGAACACTTCATTAAAGACGTAACTTTCAAAGAAGAATTTAATGAACTGACCGGTTCACGGGAAATTACTATAATTGAATCCAAGGATCGTAAACTGCAGGCTCAATTTAAAATTATTCAAGAAAACAAAAAGGATGCACTGATCCCCATTCCTACAGGATTAAATGTAGAAATAGAGAACGGAGTTTATGTCCATCCTGGTGATGTTCTTGGTAAATCTTCACGTATTACAGTTAAACAAAGCGATATTACCGGTGGTCTTCCTCGTGTACAAGACCTATTTGAAGCACGTGTACCAAAAGACAAAGCTATTCTCTCAGAAATCGTGGGTAAGGTGGCTATCGGTGATCTTACAAAATCCGGGCGAGTACTCTATGTAGAGGCTGAAGATGGAACTGAAAAGAAATATGTGATCCCACCGGGAAAAAGAATCATCGTTCACGAAGGTGATATCGTGGAAAGTGGTGATGCTCTTTCTGGTGGTCCACTGGATCCCCACGACATTCTACGTGCCAAAGGTATTACAGCAGCCCAGATGCTTATCGTGAATGAAATACAAGAAGTATATCGTAAACAAGGTGTAAAAATAGATGATAAACATATTGGTGTTATTATTCGCCAGATGTTCAAAAAAGTAATAATTCTCAATCCTGGACTTACTATGTTCCTGGAAGGAGAAAAAGTAGATAGAAATCAGGTAATGAAAGAAAACAAGCGAATCGAAGATGAGGGTGGCGAAGGAGCTACCTTTGAGCAACTTCTTCTTGGTATTACAAAAGCCTCGTTATTAACCGACAGCTGGCTTTCTGCGGCATCGTTCCAGGAAACCACTAAAGTACTCACTCAGTCATCCATAGAAGGTAAAATAGATGACCTTAATGGATTGAAAGAAAGCATCATTATCGGACATAGAATTCCGATCGGTACAGGCACAAAATTCTACAACAACAAGGTTAATGAAGCTCTCGAGGGAGGAAATTCTATTGAAGATATCATCCAGAAATTTGCTCATGCAGAAAAAGATGAAGCTATAGAAGATATACTTGATTTCTAATTAAAAAACGGAGGAAATATTGCCTACAATCAATCAGTTAGTAAGAAAAGGACGAAAAAAGATCGTCAAGAAGAAAAAGAACAGAGCACTTTCTTCATGTCCGCAAAGAAGGGGAGTTTGCACCAAGGTTTATACCACAACCCCTAAAAAGCCTAACTCGGCTCTGAGAAAGGTGACCAGGGTTCGTTTAACAAACGGGTTCGAAGTTACCGTTTACATTCCCGGTGAAGGACACAACCTTCAAGAACACAGTATCGTGCTCGTTCGTGGTGGCAGGGTAAAAGACTTACCCGGTGTAAGATATCATATCGTTCGAGGTGCTCTTGATACAGCAGGAGTTGAAAACAGAACTCAATCACGTTCCAAATATGGAACCAAGAGACCTAAGAAGTAGGAGGACTGGTAATGTCAAGAAGACGTAAACAATTAGAAAGAGTAATTTTCCCAGATCCAAAATACAAAAGCGTAGTCCTCAGTAAGTTCATCAACACCTTGTTGAAACAAGGAAAGAAAAGTTTAGCTGAAAGAATCGTTTATGATGCTCTGGATATTCTGGAAGAAAGTACTAAAGAAGCTCCTCTGGATGTTTTTTCACAAGCAGTCGAAAATGTGAAACCTCTTATTAAAGTTGTTTCCCGTCGAATTGGTGGTTCAAACTACCAGGTTCCAACTGAAGTAACTCCCAAAAACTCACAAGCTCTTGCCTTCCGCTGGATCATTAGTAATGCGCGTGCACGTTCCGAAAAAACCATGGTACAACGTCTGGCTGGTGAACTTTTAGCAGCTTACAAAAAAGAGGGTGCCAGCATTAAAAAACGTGAAGATGTTCACAAAATGGCAGAAGCAAATAAAGCCTTTGCTCACTTCAGGTTTTAATTAAAGTAGGATTAAAAAATACATTATGCCAGGAGACAGCGACTTATCTGCGATTCGCAATATTGGTATAATGGCTCATATCGATGCCGGTAAAACAACTACTACCGAAAGGATATTGTTTTATACCGGCATCATTCATAGAATGGGCGAAGTTCATGACGGAAATGCTGTTATGGACTGGATGGCTCAGGAAAAAGAACGCGGCATTACTATAACTTCTGCTGTTACTACCTGTTTCTGGAACAAAAAACAGATCAATATCATCGATACTCCCGGTCACGTGGATTTTACAGCGGAAGTTGAACGCTCTCTCAGAATTCTGGATAGTGCTGTTGGAATTTTTTGTGCTGTGGGTGGGGTAGAACCTCAATCGGAAACAGTATGGCACCAGGCCGACAGATACAAAGTTCCGCGAATAGCATACATAAATAAAATGGATCGTGCAGGTGCAGATTTTGATCATGCAGTGGATATGATTCACGACAGGCTAACGCTAAATGCACTGCCTATACAAATTCCAATTGGACGGGAAGATAATTTCTATGGTATTATCGATTTGATTTCCATGCAGGCTTTTTATTTTGACCAGCAAACTCTCGGCTTAAATTATACTACCCGAGAGATCCCGGCAGAATACCAGAAAAAAACTGATGAACACAGATCCAATCTCCTGGAACACATCTCGGAATTCAATGACGAGTTAATGGAGAAATACCTGGAAGGAAAAGATATACCGGAAGAAGAAATAGCTGCAACAATTCAAAATGCAACCAGACATCACCAGTTTGTACCGATCATGTGTGGTTCCTCTCTAAAAAATACAGGAGTGCAACTACTCCTAGATGCAATTGTGGAATACTTGCCTTCACCTCTCGATATCCCTCCTGCAACTGGCATAAAAAAAAAAACAAATGAGAAGATCGATATTTATCCTAATATCAATGAACCTTTTTCCGCTCTTGCTTATAAAGTACAAATAGATAAATATGTGGGTAAATTGATCTACGTAAGGGTTTATTCCGGTTCTATCAAACGAAGTGGAACGATCCTGAATCAAACTACCGGGAAAAAAGAAAGGATATCACGCATCCTGCAGATGCATTCCAATAAGAAAAAAGATATCTTTGAATTAAAAGCCGGGGATATTGCTGCCCTGGTTGGACCTAAAAACATCCAAACAGGAGACACCATAACAGCAATTGGTAATGATGTTCTCTTGTCTCAAATAACTTTTCCCAATACTGTGATATCGGTTGCTATTGAACCAAAAACCAAAGCAGACAAAGAAAACCTGGAAGAAAGTCTACGCAAGCTGGAAGAAGAAGATCCTACATTTAATGTAAGCCAACATAAAGATACGGGACAAACGCTTATCTCCGGTATGGGAGAATTGCACCTGGAAATCATTATCGATCGACTGCGCAGAGAATTTAACGTGCATGCTAACGTAGGAATTCCTCAGGTTACCTACAGGGAAACTATCGAATCTGTGGTAGAGACCAAAGGTGAATTTATCAGAGAGTTAAGTGGTAAAGGTCACTTTGCAGTTGTTAATTTTAGACTTAGTCCGCTTAAACTGGAAGATCTTCAACCGGGTCAGAAAAACATTTTTGAAAACGCCATTACAATCGATGTAATTCCGCGTGAATTCTGGTTTGTAATTCAGGAAAGCGCTTTGAACGCCTGCCTGGATGGTCCATTGATGAGTAGTCCTGTAGAGCGTGTAAAGATCGAATTAACAGGTGGCAAATCCAACGAAATCGATTCCAGTGAAACAGCATTCAGTATTGCTTCTTCTATTGCTATAGGTAATGGACTGCGTAAAGCAAATGCCGTTATTATGGAGCCTATCATGCTGGTAAATGTTATTACTCCCGAAGATTTTGTAGGAGACATTATTGGAGATATCAATTCAAAACGCGGCAGGATAGAACACATACGTTCCAATACAATTAAAAAACAGGAAATCACAGCAGATATCCCAATGAGTGAACTTTTTGGCTATGCTACCAGGCTACGTTCCATTTCCCAGGGAAGAGCTATTTACACAATGGAATATTTGAAACACGAGAAAGTACCTGCCAATATCCAGGAAAAGATCCTAAAAAAAGTGCGAGGATATTAATAAATAAATTGGTTATTATAATATTCTGGTTCAGGTTTTTTCCCCTGAACCTTTAATTTTTTATAAATATTAAATTGGAGATTTTAGTATTGAAAATTTGGAAAATATCAGAAATTATTAATTGGGCTGCAAATCTGCTGACCAGTAAAGATATTGAAAATCCCAAACTTGATTCGGAATATATTATCTCTCATGTACTTGGAATGAGCAGGCTGGAATTGTATCTTCACCAGGAGGACAAAGTAGCTGAAAATGATCTATCTCTAATACAAAGCATGATCTCACGACGTGGAAAAAACGAACCCCTGCAGTACATTCTGGGTGAAACTGATTTTTACGGACTTACTTTTAAAGTTAATGAACATGTTCTCATTCCACGTCCCGAAACTGAATTGCTTGTAGAAAAGATCATTAAAGAAAATCCAACGGCAGAAGAAATTCTTGAAATAGGGACAGGCTCCGGTGCTATTGTTATTGCTCTGGCAGCTAATATTAAAAATGCGAAATTTATGGCAGTAGATATTTCGAATGAAGCCTTGCAAATAGCCCGTGAGAATGCTGTAAAAAATATGGTAAATATTAATTTCTGTTTTTCTGATGTCTTTGAAAATGTTACAGGTAAATACGATCTGATTGTTTCCAATCCACCCTATATTTCCGGAAATGAATACCAATATCTGTCCCGCGAGATAAGAGAATATGAACCTTCAATTGCTCTGTTGGCAAATGATAACGGTTTGGCTTTCTATAAGAAAATCCTCCATTTTGCAAAAGATTATTTGACGGAAAAGGGAAAAATATATTTTGAAATTGGGCATAGTTTATCGGAAAGCATAAAAAAAGTAGCCGAAGAAAATGGATTCCGGTATATTGAAACAGTGAAAGATTTAAACAGTTATGATAGAATGATGGTAATTGAAGTGTGAAAAAAAGAGAGAATAAAAAATGGATAAATTTATAATCAAAGGTGGTCGGAAACTTTCCGGTGAAGTGGAAATAAGCGGCGCCAAAAATGCCATCCTGCCAATAATGGTAGCTACTTTGCTGGCAGAAGGCAGATCTGTACTTTGTAATGTTCCTTACTTAAACGATATTAAAATGATGGCTCATCTTCTACGAGTCATTGGTGCCCGGGTCGAATTTCATGATAATACTCTGGAAATAGATGCTACACATGCCAGTTATTGTGAAGCACCCTACGAACTAGTAAGTAAAATGCGTGCTTCCATTTATGTGATGGGTCCTCTTCTGGGACGGTTTGGAAAAGCTCGTGTTTCATTTCCCGGTGGATGTGCTATTGGTACACGCCCTGTAGATCTGCACCTGGAAGCCATGGAAGCTCTGGGAGCTAAGATCGAAATAGAACACGGTTATATTAATGCAAATTGTAAAAAAATGAAAGGTAATAAAATCAATTTTAGTAAAGTGAGCGTGGGCGCTACCGCAAATGCGCTGATGGCTGCGGTGTTGGCTCAAGGGACTACGGATATTTTTAATGCCGCCCTGGAACCGGAAATCGGTAGTCTGATAGATTTTTTGAATCTTATGGGCGCCAATATAGAAGGCAAAGGTACTTCAGAACTGAAGATAATTGGAGTATCCAGACTTAGACCAGCTGAGATGGAAATGATACCGGATAGAATAGAAGCCGGAACTTACCTGATAGCTGCAGCTATCACTAAAAGTGAATTAACAATTTCTAATTGTATACCCGAACACATCAAGGCTCTTACTAACAGAATGGAAGACGCCGGCTGCCTTTTTGAGATCATGGGAAGAACCATTAAAATATTCCCGCCACAAATTATAACACCCGTAGATATTATTACACAACCCTACCCGGATTTTCCAACCGACCTGCAAGCTCAATTCCTGGCTCTAATGACACTGGCAGATGGTCAAAGCATGGTGGAAGACACGATCTTTCCGGACAGGTTTATGCACGTTGCAGAACTGAACAGGTTGGATGCGAATATTTCGATAAGAGGGAATATAGCAACCATAAACGGCGTGGAAACACTAAGTGGGGCTGAAGTTATGGCTACCGATCTGCGTGCAAGCGCAACTCTGGTTCTGGCAGGGCTTGCTGCTAAGGGTCAAACATCCATCTCGCGTATCTATCACATTGATCGTGGATATGAAAAAATAGAACAGAAACTTTCCAAGCTTGGTGCAGACATAAAAAGAATAAAAGGGTAAACTTTCCGAACGGTTGAATCAAATGATATTTTCGGAGCAATTTATTTATCAAAAGCTAATTCACAGAATAGGAAAAAAATGAAAATCGCTGTTGCCATGAGCGGCGGAGTTGATAGCTCTGTAGCTGCAGCTATTCTGCAGAAAGAAGGACACAATATAACCGGTGTTACAATGCAGCATTTCGAAAATGCTCGTTATGGATTTTCAAAAAATGAGGGCATCGAACAGGCAATTGCAGACGCTGCTAGAGTATGTAAGAAATTGCAGATCCCACATTACGTGATAAACACATCAGCAGAGTTCAATAATATCGTAGAGCAGAATTTCATCAGCGAATATTCAAAAGGCAGAACACCCAATCCTTGCACACTTTGCAATCCAACCATCAAATGGGGAGTTTTCCTGGAAGAAGTTTTAAAGCTTGGTGTGGAAAAGATAGCTACAGGACATTATGTAAAATTGATCGAAGAAAAAAAAAAATTTCGCATTTATAAAGCAACCGATGAAAATAAAGATCAATCTTACATGCTGTGGGCACTACAGCAGCATCAGCTTGCCAGAACGCTCTTCCCCATCACTGCACTTTCTAAAAAGCAAGTAAGAGCGATAGCTAAAAAAATGAAGCTTCCCGTACATGAAAAAAATGAAAGTCAGGAGATATGCTTCATCAAAGACCATTATGAAGATTACCTGAAAAAGCATCTTAAATTGAAACCGGGTAACATTGTCTTGCCGAATGGGGATATCATCGGGCGTCATCGTGGACTTCCACTCTACACAATTGGACAACGCAAAGGATTGAACACTCCCTGGAAAGCACCGCTCTATGTTCTTAAAGTTAACATTGAAAAGAATGAACTAATTGTTACTGATGATCCTGACGATCTTTTGGCAGCTGAATTTCATATCAATCAAGTGAACTGGATAGATAAAGAACCCGAAGCAGATATCTCTGTGCAGATACGCTATAACAGCAAGCCCGTTCCGGTGAAAAAACTGGAATATAAAAAAGATGCCCTACAGGTAAATCTTGTGAATCCTGTGAGAGCAATAACTCCCGGGCAATCAGCAGTACTTTACAGAGGAGACCAGCTTCTGGGAGGTGGAGTAATAGTATGAGAAAATTCTTACTCCTGCTGATCTTATTCTACACCAGCAGTCTTTTTGCACAATCCTCCTTTCCCGAATGGGTGCAAGCTTTCAGGAATGGAAAACCAATAGAGGATGTTGAACAATACTATTTTGGTATCGGCACCGGTTCCGATTTTACTGAATCGGATGACCAAGCCCGTTCCGAATTTGCCAAGAATATCGAGATAAAAATAGCCAAATCCATCGAAATGATACTACTGGAAGAGAATGAGAACTTAAAAGAAGAACTTCGTATTAAAAACCTGGTTTCAATTGAACAGATCCTGCGAGGGATCTTCATTACGGAACGGTTTTATGATGATGAAAGAGGTGAATATCTCAGCCTGATCCGCATCGAAAAAGAGGAGTACAATCAACTGATCGTCCGGGAAGCCGAACTTGCCCTGAAACGAAAAGAGGAAATCTTGCAGCAACGGCAGGAAATAAGAAAACTGGATGACCAGTTAAAAGATGAAAAAATAAAAAAAGAAGAAAATGAAATAGAATACCAGAAAAAGATCCTTGAATTAAAGAAAGAAAAATCCGAAATAAAAAGAGAAATATATGAGGAATTTCTCAATTGCACCCCACCGCGAAAACTAATCAGCATCGAAACTGCCTGCCATCCCAGATATGCTTTCAATACCGATTTCAAATTGCGTATTGCTCCCTTTCGAGCAGATAAATTAGATTTCTTTCTTGCTCTGGGTCATTTTAAATTTCACGTGGGATCCTACTGGCAGAACAAAATATATAAAGGAAAAGATTCGGGTTTCAGAATTCAACTTCTTCCCAATATCGGTAAAGTAATAAAATACAGTCTTTCAGCTGGGATGCTTTGTACAGATTTTCCAGCAGAAGCTTTAGAGAAAAGCATCAAAGAGATGAACTTTGTTCCCCAGATCACCGGAACGGTTTGCCTTCCCATGTATTTTTCGTACGCCACCTGTCACCTCAGTTCCACACAGATAGCAGTGGGTATGAATAATTATTACTTTTTTGAGTCACTACAGGAAAAGATAAGTTTTATTATTGAATTTAAGATCATTCCTAAAAAAGAATATCGGGACAAGTTTGGAGATGTGCTGCTTTTGCAGCCCGGCATTCATTTCCAGCCTTCCGATATGCTAGGTGCAACTTTCAGTTTTGAAGAGAACCATAAAATAATATTTACTTTAGAATGGAGTTTTTAAGAAATTATGAAAAAGAAGATTCATCTCATCGTAGGAGCCAGACCCAATTTTATGAAAATGGCTCCGCTTTACAAAGAATTTGAAAAATATCCCGCAGAATTTAAAGTGAAGCTGATCCACACCGGACAGCACTACGACGAACAAATGAGCAAATTCTTCTTCGACGACCTGCAAATGCCTGTTCCCGATGAATATCTGGAAGTTGGCTCCGGAACACATGGACAGCAAACTGCAAAGATCATGGAAAGATATGAAGAAATCCTGCTTAAGGATAAACCCGATCTGGTTATCGTTGCCGGTGATGTAAACAGCACTGCTGCCTGCGCTATCGATGCTGTGAAACTGCATATTCCGGTGGCTCACCTGGAAGCAGGATTGCGCAGTTTTGCCAGAACTATGCCGGAAGAAATCAATCGTATCCTAACCGATGCAATTTCAGATTACCTGTTCACACCTTCACCCGATGCGGATGAAAATTTGCTCAATGAAGGAGTTCCAAGAAAAAAAATATTCTTCGTGGGAAATATCATGATCGACTCGCTGGTGCAATACAAGGAGAAAGCAAAAGCATCAAACATTCTGCAGAAATTAGGATTAGATCAAAATTTTGCTCTCATCACTCTGCACCGCCCTTCCAATGTTGACAGCAAAAGGGGACTTCTTACTATCCTCAATGCATTCGAAGAAATATCAAGATCGATAAAGCTGGTTTTTCCCATCCATCCCCGTACAACTAAACAGATAGCAACTTTCGGATTGGAAGAAAAAGTAAAAAAAATGAAGGATTTGCTTCTTGTTCCGCCAGTAGGATATTATGATTTCCTCAAACTTCAGATGGAAGCAAAATTCATTCTTACAGATTCCGGCGGCATTCAGGAAGAATCTACTTACTTTGGTGTTCCCTGCCTTACCCTGAGACCACAGACAGAAAGACCTATTACGATCACCGAAGGAACCAATAGACTGGTAGAACTGGAAACAGAAGATATCATCAAAGAAGCAAAAGAGATTTTAAGTGGTAATATCAAAAAAGGCAGGATCCCCAAATACTGGGATGGAAAAACTGCTGAAAGGATCGTTAAAATCTTTAGAGATAAGTAATGAATAATTTTATCCCTGTAGTGTCAGATTTTATCTCTTCAGCCGAAATTGATTCCATTATTCAGCAAAATCAACCATATCTGGATAAGTTGGATTGCAATCGTATTTTTCCTGATAAATTAGAATTCACATCACAACTTCATTATTTTGTTGTTACCGGTGGAACTGAACAGCAGATTTTAGACTTGCAGACTAAACGAAAAATTAAATTCCCCAATGAAGAGATCGTCCTATTGGCTCATCCGGGCAATAATTCACTTCCTGCCTGCCTGGAGGTATTGGCACGTTTCATTCAAGAAGGGAAAAATGGAAAGATAATTTATCTGCCGGATTTGGATATCCCATTTCAGGAATCTAAGAAGATAAACATTCAAAAAATAACCGATAGCAAAACCTTAAACGGCTGCAGGATCGGTCTGGTGGGAAAACCTTCTGACTGGCTGGTTGCCAGCAGTCCATCCCCTGAGATCGTAACAAAACAGTGGGGAGCAGATGTCATCCTAATAAAACTTGATGAGCTTAAAAAACAGATCTCTTCCATTGAACCTGAAGATATTCCGATCATAAAATCTGAGTTAATCGAGAAGGCAGATAGAGTCATCGAACCTTCTGATAAAGAGATTGCTGACAATGTTCGAGTATATCTTGCCATGAAGAAACTCGTGAAAAAATATCGGCTTGATGCCATTAGCATCCGCTGTTTTGACCTGGTCCTCGACCTGAAAACAACCGGTTGTTTTGCGCTTTCCCGCTTGAATGACGAGGGCATAATTGCTGGTTGTGAAGGTGACCTGGTAAGCACTCTGGGAATGTTGTGGGCCTACCGTAAAACCGGCAAGATCCCCTGGATGGCAAATCCTGCCCGTATCGACCGGAAGGATAACATGCTCTGGCTTGCACACTGCACAGTTCCACTCTGTCTTGTATTAAGCTATAGATTGCGCTCGCATTTTGAATCGGGATTGGGAGTAGGAATTCAGGGAGATTTTCCAAAAGGAAAAGTAACCTTGCTGCGAATAGGTGGAAAGAACCTTGATAAAATATGGCAGGCAGAAGGCGAGATCATGCAGACCCGCAAAGAAGAAAATCTCTGCCGCACACAGGTGAAAATCAAACTTAATAAAAATGCTGATGTGCAGGATCTTCTTACCAACCCCTTGGGCAATCACCTGGTGATGGTGGAAAGAAAAGAAATTAATATAAAGTGACTCGACACTTTTAACCTGTGAAATCCAGCAGTCGCTGGATATTTAACAAGTCTGTGGCGTGAAACTGTAAAAAGGAGTTTCCAATGAAACAATTTAACTTAGTTTTTATTGTTTTATTTTTATTATTCAACTTTATTTATGCACAGGAATATGATCCTGTAGCTGATGCGGATGCAGTTGTCATTTCAGAAAGCGTTCGATTCACCGTGCTTACGCCAGGTGTTATTCGGATGGAGTGGGAAGAGAATGGGTTTTTTGAAGATTATGCAACTCTTGTATTTGTAAACAGGAAACTTCCTGTTCCAAAATTTAAAAAACTGAATAAAGATGGCTGGCTGCAGATCGAAACAGATAAATTCACTTTAAAATATAAAACAGGCAGCGGAAAATTTACCGAGGAAAATCTTCAAATCGAATTTAATATGGATGGAACTTCAAAAGTATGGAAACCGGGGATGAGAAATACCGGCAACTTAAAAGGTACACATAGAACTTTAGACGGGTATGATGGAAATTATCACTATTGGGCTAAAAAAGAAATAAATCTGGGAAAGGGAATTGTTTCCAGGGACGGTTGGGTGCTGATCGATGATTCCGAAAGACCGCTTTTCGATAATTCGGAATGGGCATGGGTAACTCCCAGACCAAAAATAGAACTGCAGGATCTTTACTTTTTCTGTTATGGCTATGATTATAAAACTGCCTTAAATGATTTTGTACAAATCGCTGGGAAAATAGCTCTACCACCCAAATTTGCTTTCGGTACTTGGTGGTCGCGTTACTGGGAATATACCGATTGGGAATTGCGTGAATTGATAAATGAATTTGAAATACATGATGTTCCACTGGACGTTCTTGTAGTGGATATGGACTGGCACATCACATCTAAACCAGAGTGGTATCAGGAAGACGGAAAAAAGATCCGGGATCAGGCTGGACAATGGGCTGGCTGGACAGGACTTACCTGGAACAAAAACTATTTTCCCGATCCGCAGGATTTTCTGCAATGGACAGAAGACAAAAATCTGAAAGTATGCATGAATCTTCATCCTGCCTCTGGAATACAGCCCTTTGAAGAAAAATACCGGGAAATGGCAATAGCTATGGACATCGACCCTGAATCGGAAAAATATGTTCCTTTTGATATTGTTAATAAAGATTTTGCCAAAAATTTCATGAAGATAATTCTCCATCCCATGGAAGAAGACGGAGTTGATTTCTGGTGGCTGGACTGGCAGCAGTGGAGCACCACGAATATCAGCAATGTCAATCCTACGTTTTATCTTAATTATGTTTTTTTCAGTGATATGGAACGACGCAATAAGAAACGTCCCCTGATCTTCCACAGGTATGGCGGTCTGGGAAATCACAGATACCAGATAGGGTTTTCCGGGGATACTTTTGTAAACTGGAACTCTCTCGATTTTCAGCCTTATTTTACTTCCACAGCTTCCAACGTGGGTTTTGGATTCTGGAGCCATGACATTGGCGGACACATGTATGGCGAAAATTCTCCCGAACTTTACACACGCTGGATACAGTTTGGTATATTCAGTCCGATAGTGCGGACACATTGCACAAAAGATCCCAAAATAAATCGCAGATTATGGTCCTATCCGTTAGAAAATTTTTATGCTATGCGTAATGCTTTTCGGTTAAGGCACACACTTCTTCCCTATATTTATTCTGCTGCCAGGGAAGCTTATGATACCGGTATTTCAATTTGCAGACCCATGTATTATGACCATCCAAAAGCAGAAGAAGCATACGGTTTCCCAAACCAGTATATGTTCGGGAACGATATGCTGATAGCACCCGTGACGCAGCCGATGGTAGGGGACAGCTTATTCGCTTCCAAGAAAATTTGGCTGCCGCAAGGTGAGTGGACAGAATGGTGCTCCGGTACGATTTTAACAGGTGGAAAGATAATTGAAAGAGCTTTTGCTCTGGATGAAATTCCTGTCTATATCAAAGCGGGAGCTATTATTCCCATGCAAAAACAAATGAAGAGCAGCGGAGAAGATCCGGTTAATCCACTGGTTCTGACAATTTTCCCAGGAGATTCCGTTGCTACCAACGTATATGATGATGAGGGAAATACCAACAACTATAAAACAGGTGCTTATACTTTTACGGATATCCATTTCGACAAAAATAATAACCTGCAAGTTGTAATCGAACCTGTTCGAGGAAGCTATCCGGGGATGTTGGAAACAAGGACTTACGAACTGAGATTACCTCTCACCTTTCCACCGGAAAATATCCAAGTGAACGGTAAAACCATCAATTATACAAAAGATATAGAAGCCGGTTCTTGGACTTATAACGGTGATGAATTGACGACCTATATCTCTACACCGGAATTCAGTGTTCAGCAAAAAGTAGAAGTTGAAATTAAATTCCCTGAATATGATATTGAATTACTTTCCGGGAAAAAGGGAAAGATCAGCAAGCTTCTGAAATTTATGAAATTCCTGGCAAAGAACAATTGGGATAAATCCAAATATTCGAACGATGTAGTGGTTAATGCCGCTCAGACAGGACATAGAATCACTCTTGATCCGCAAAATGCTTTTACAGAAATTCAAGAGTTCGAAGCAAAGTGGCAAAAAGTATTGGAAATGATCAAAGCATATTCCCTTGAAAAACCAAATTATCTTCCCTATTTTGAATTATTGAAAACTGCCGATATGAAGTGATGGTTTTTATCATTTTCTCTTTGTCTTGAGCAGTCATCTGTTGTGAAGGTATCTAACCATTTGTAAGGTTTAACATTTCTTTACACAAATTAATACTTGACATTATACACACTATTTTGCAGATTAACCTGTGTATGCGGAGGTGAGAAATGATAGAAAAACATGTCCGAATGAATGTAACTTTACCTGAATCTGTTGCACGGGAGTTAACTCTTATTGCAGATGAGTTTAACGATAAAAAGAGCAGGATAGTGGCAAAGGCATTGGAATTATATTTTGATGAGATTGATGGTCAAATTGCTGAAAAAAGATTAAATGAATTAAAGCAAGGTGGTACTAAACTTGTAGATGCAGAAAAAGTCTGGAAAGAACTTGGTCTGTAATTATGTATCGAGTTAAGTTCCTGAAAAAGGCTGTTTCCGAACTTAAAAGAATCGATCCGATCTGGCAGAACAGGATCAAAGAAAAGATTATTCAACTTGCAGAAGACCCATCTCAATTGAAAAACAGGATCAAACCGCTCAAAGGAAAATACAGTAAATTTTTGAGATTAAGAGTTGGAAGTTATCGAATTATTTTTCAGAAAAAAGATAAAGAACTCATTATTGTGATCATCAGAGTGGCACAAAGAAGTGAAAGTTATTAGTTTTACCCGGTTTAAAAATAAAGGAGGTAATCTATGAACCAAGTAAAAATAATCGATACAACTCCAGATAACATTCACAGTTATGGAATGTGCGGATATAAAAACTTGAAGAATGAAGGATACCAACGCAAGATCGATTGGCTAAAACAGCATTACAAAAAAGGAATGAAATACAAAATACTATTCTCGGAAGATGATAGAGCAATTGGCGGAATCGAATATCTTCCAGGAGAATTTGCCTGGCGACCTGTTGAAGCAAAAGGATTTATGTTCATACATTGCATTTATATAATGCCTCGCAAATTCAAGGCAAAAGGGTATGGGTTGGATTTGGTGAATGAATGTATAAATGAAGCAAAGGGACAAAACCTGAATGGCGTTGCTGTGGTAACTCGCAAAGGTTCTTTTATGCAGGGGAATGAAATTTTTATCAAAACAGGTTTTGAAATAGTTGATAAAGCTGAACCTGATTTTGAATTACTTATAAAGAAATTCAATAAAAATACGCCCGATCCGAAGTTTAAAGAATTCCCGGAAAATCTCCTGAAAAAATACAGTAAGGGACTTTACATAATCACTTCCGATCAGTGTCCGTATGCAATTAAAAGCGTAACAGATATAACCAAAATAGTAGAAGAAAAATACAAAATAAAAACCAATATTATTGAGCTACAAAACTACAAGGAAGCTCAAGACACACCTTGTGCATTCGGTTGCTTTTGCATAATTCTTGATGGGAAAATTATTGCTGATCATCCGATCAGCAGCAGGAGATTCTGCAATATTATGGAGAAAAGATTAAATTTATAGTTGTTATCGATTTAACACCAAACAAAGTGAGGGAAAATGACTGATGTAAAAAAAAGAAACAAAGAAACAATTAAATGGATCGCAAGAATTTGGAGTATCTTAAGTTTAGCATTTATCTTATTATTTTTTGGCGCAAGTATTACCAGCTCAATTGGAAAGGAGACATTTGTATTTAAGGATGTGTTTCAATTTGTATTTTTCCCGATTGGATTGACAATAGGACTTATACTCGCCTGGAAATGGGAAGGGCTTGGTGGTATAATTGCAATCGGTAGTATTATCGGTTTTCACCTGCAAATGCTGATAAAAAACGGAAATCCTGATTTTAACCTGTTCATCGAATTATTAGCTGCGCCCGGAATACTATTTATTTTATACTGGATCTTATCCCGGAAACGGGTTATAGAATAGAAAAAGGGTTCATTTCTTATTTTACAGGATATTTTTTAATTTGACAGCAAGAGAGGGAATTTGTTTTCTATCTGAGATTTCATATTGTAAATACTTTATATTGGGAGGCTAAAATGTTAAAAAAAAATATTTTACTTTTAATAATTGCCTTTTTAGCAAATTGCGTTTTGTATACAAAAATTCCTGGTACTATCGAACAATTTAATAATGATATCTCTGAACCGTACTTTCTAAAATTCGATGACAAAGTAACGGATAAATTTACTACATTTGGTTATAAGAAAAATGGAATTCAAGTTTTTCTTACAGTAAATAAAGATCAAAAAATAATTCAAGAAATGATTATTGTTGATGATACAAAATATGGTTTATACATTTTGAATGAAGACTCTCCAACTTCAAAAGATTATAGAGCAAAATATTCAATACTAATTGCTGTAAGAGAAATTTTTGAAGATGCTGTTTATGATTATACCAATAACGGAACTATTGATGGATTAAGCTTAGATACTGTTGCAGATATAGTCTATGATACTGCATGTTATGGTGAGCAATATGATCGTACAATAAACGGAATTAGAATTACATCAAAAAAAATTGATAAAATGGTTATAATTGGGATAGAATTAATATCAGCATATAATTAAATAATTGCTAATTATATTGAGTATGTACATGAGATATGAAAAAAAATTTAATGATACAGATGTGATTTTTCATTATACAAAACTTGAAATAGCTCTTGAATGCATTCTTAAAAATAAACAGCTACATTTTAATAAATTTATCAATTCAGCTGACCCACATGAAAGTAATAAACGGAACTTTGCTCTACAAAGTTCTATTATTAACAATTGTAATGAATTTTGGGAAAAACGAAATTCTTACGAAAAGGAGATTAATGTCATTATTCAACAGAAGTTAAGAATGACTTGTTTTTGCCGTAATCTAAAAAATTATCTAGGTTATTGCCGTTCTAGAATGTGGAGCCAATATGCTGATAATCATAGAGGAGTATGTTTAGCTTTTTCGAAAAAAGCATTGCAGAAAGCTGTTAGAAAACAGTTTAAATCTGAATTTAAGAAAAACAGGATAGTCAGATATTACCCCCTTAAAGATATCAAATTTAATAAAATGCACATGAACCAAGCAAAGACGATTCATTATACTGATCTGAATCATGATACTATTAAAGAACATTTAAATAATAATTATAAATATCTTTTCTTTAAAAAGCATTGGGATTACAGAGATGAAGCAGAATACAGATTTATAGTACTTGATATGGATAACAAATTTGAATATATAGATATATCAGATTGTTTGGTTGGTATCATTCTTGGACATAATTTTCCGATAACTTATCTTCCTATTGTTGAAAGTATAGAATCTGAACTTAAGATCATTTGGGATCAAGTTCGTATCTGGGATGATAGTAATATGACTCTTAGTCAATAATCTTTATATAAAATTATTATACTGATAAAAAATCAAAACTCAACCATAAACTCGGTCTCACTTTTTTCATTTGTTTCCAATGAAAATTTAAAGCCGTGATTTAATAATATCTCCCTGGTTAAAGTAAGCCCTATTCCCTGTTAGTTCTTTTTTTTGGTCATCACAATGGTTGATTAAATCAATTATATCCCAAATGATGAGACTCTTCGTGAGAGTAAACTGTAAGAATCCCTCAGAGAGACAGAAGTTATTATTTGTCATTGGTGAACCGGGCATTGGAAAGTCTGTAAACGTTTTTATCATTCATAATGGTCGGAAAAAATTCAGCCACCGATTTACTCTAAATTCTACTGAATAGAAGATGTCATTCTGAGAAACTCTCACAGAGGCAAACGACGAAGAATCTAATAGTGAACTGAGCATTTGTGAATTGGTAATTAGAAACCTTACAAAGTTTTCTAATAATAAAAAAACCTCCCGGAAATCCGAGAGGTTTAATATTGCTTTATTTTAACTTAAATTAGATCAAATGCTTGAATTTACTTTCGATCTTATCCTTGCCTACCAGACCGATGATCTGTCCATCTACCTGACCATCTTTGAAAATAAGCAGGGTGGGAATAGACATAATGTTATATTTTGTAGCTAGTTCGGGACTCTGATCAATATTGAGCTTAGTCACTTTCAATTTACCAGCATACTCGTCAGCAAGTTCACTGACGGTGAATCCTATCGGTTTGCAGGGACCACACCATGGTGCCCAGAGATCTACCAGTACGGGAATGTTAGACTTAAGAACTTCCTTTTCAAAATTATCCAGGTTCACATCGATAACTGCCATATTTTACCTGCCTATTTAATTATCGCCAGAATATCTGAACGAGAGACGATAAGATATTTTTTATCTTCAATATCTATTTCTGTGCCGCCATATTTGCTATAAAGAATTTCATCTCCGACTTTAACCAATTCTTTCAACTCTTCTTCGGTTCCCACTGCTATGATCTTGCCGATCTGTGGTTTCTCTTTGGCTGTATCGGGAATAATAATTCCTCCCACATTCTTCTCTGCAAGTTCTTCTTTGACTTCAATAACAACTCTGTCATCAAGGGGTTTCAGTTTCATATTTTCCTCCATTTTTTTTATTTATAAATATTAATCTAAATTTCATTTTTAGCAAACCCTTTTTTAGAGTGCCAGCTTTTTGCGTCAAGAAAAAATTTACAGTTATTTTTTAAACATCTTTTTCAGACTTTCAACTATTTTTTCCAGCTTGATAAATTGCTGTGCCCCGCTTTTCATATCTTTCAGGATTATTTTGTTTCCGGCAAGTTCATCTTCACCCAGGATCAGTGTGAAACGTGACCTTGACCTGTCGGCAGCTTTCATCTGAGCTTTCATCGTTTCTTTATCGGGATCATATTCAACACAGATACCTGCATCTCTAAGTTTTAATAGCAGTTTATTTCCATAATTAAACGCCTTTTGACCCAGTGTAACCAGAAATATATCAGGAAGCTGTTCTTTCCCGAAGGGTAGTTCTTCAGTTTCCATTGATAAAATCAATCTTTCGAACCCACCTGCAAAACCAGTACCGGGAACGTCTTTTCCGCCAAACTGTGAGATCAGTCCATTGTATCTGCCCCCACCGATAAGTGTATTTTGGGCACCCAGATTATTGTCTATAAATTCAAAAGCAGTTTTATTATAATAATCCAGTCCCCGCACAATTTTTGGGTTTATCGTAAAAGGAATTTCCATTTTCTTCAGGAAATCCTGCACTCCGGCAAAATGATCTCTGCACTCATTATCCAGGTAATCCAGCATGGAAGGTGCATTTTGAGCTATTTTTTTACAACTCGGAACTTTACAGTCCAACAGCCGTTTGGGTTTTTTATTGATACGCGTATTACAATCAGAACACATTTCATTAAGATAAGGTGTAAAATATTTAACCAGCGCTTTATCGTAATTTGGAGTACAGTTAGCACAGCCGATGCTGTTGATCTGCAGTTCAAAATTCTGTAGTCCCAGCTTTTTCAGGAAACTGTAGCCGATGGCAATAACTTCTGCATCGATAAAAGGATTATCACTGCCGATATTTTCTACGCCATACTGGTAAAATTGACGGAAGCGCCCCTTCTGGGGGCGGTCATAACGAAACATTGGACCCAGATAAAAAAGTTTGGTGTTACCTCCATTCATGCCCAGGTTGTTCTCCACGTAAGAGCGAACGATGGACGCAGTTCCTTCCGGACGCAGAGCAAATTCACGTCCTTTTTTATCCTGGAACCGGTACATTTCCTTTTGCACTATATCGGAGCTTTCCCCCACGCTGCGTTCAAAAATTTCACTTTTCTCAAATATGGGCGTAATGATCTCCTGATAGTTGTAAGTTCTTACAACTTCCTTGAAAACATTTGTTACATACTGCCATTTGTAACTATCTTCCGGCAGGATGTCGAATGTTCCTCTGGGGATCTGATATTTACCAGCCATAATCAGTACTTCATCCTTGTCCCTTTTACCAACTACCTAATACCCAATACCTTGTACCTTATAAAAAAAGTGTGCACCTGCAATCGATACCTATCCCGAAAAAGAAGCTAACAGCCAGCTCAAATCAAGTAGACCGGCGGCACATCGCGAGTTCTGTTTATTGCTGCTTCCTTCCAGACCTGACAAAGTTCACAGTTCACAATTGCGTCGGGCTTGATTCTCAACACCGCTTATTATTCCCGATCCGGGCATCAGCATTCTCCTGCAGGAATTCAGTCCCGCTAGAGCGGATTGCGGGTTACAGGGCACCGCTGACTCCCCACCTAGCACACAAATGCATAGTTTTTTTGTCTATTTATTGTGTCAAGTTTAGAGAATAGAAGAAGTTATTTATTTGAAATTAAATGACACCCAACAGATTTCCTATTGTGGGTTGCCGCATTGATAATAATAGAAGCGTTAATAACAGCATTTCTCAATTCGATGATGTTTTTGTTCAAGCGGGCACTTTGATAGAATTTGAATACCCGATGAGCAAAATAATTCAGGTCTGCCCTAGCTCGCATTAATCCCTTTACTGTTCGAATAATTCCGACATAATTCCACATAGTCATCTGGATGGCTTTCCAATCTTGAGCCAGGAGTAATGGATCGAACTCTTCTATGTAATCAGGTTTTTCCCAATCAGGAATGGAAGTAAAACGTTCTTTTTTTATAGGAAAAAATTTTTCAGATATATCCTCTGCAGCCAGTTTAGCCCACAAAAGCCCTTCCAGCAAAGAAGATGATGCCAGCCTGTTGGCACCATGCACTCCTGTACAGCTTACTTCGCCAATTGCATAAAGGTTGATAATGGAACTTTTTCCTGTCAGGTCAACTTTGATGCCACCGCAAAAATAGTGGGCAGCCGGAACAATGGGAATAGGTTCTCTGGTAATATCAATACCTCCCTGCAGGCAGGTTTCATAGATCTTGGAAAACCGCGTCTCCAGCGGGTTTTTACCTTTATAATAAGATGCAATATCCAGAAGCATATATTCTGAGCTGGATTTTCCGATCTCTTTGTAGATCGCCCGGGCCACAACATCTCTTGGTGCAAGATCTTTGAGAGGAGAGTAATCCTGCATGAATTCCCGACCTTTAATATCTATTAAGCGGGCCCCTTCACCACGTAGTGATTCTGAAATCAGGAATCTCTTTATATCACGATGATAGAGAGAAGTGGGATGGAACTGGATGAATTCGGCATTTATGATATCCGCACCAGCCCGATATGCCATACTCAAACCGTCACCTGTTGCAGAAGATGGATTAGTTGTATGCTGATACAGATTTCCGATTCCTCCGGTAGCCAGTATCACCTTATGTGCAAAGAAATTTTTTACATGCCCACTAGCTTCATCAAGAACATACAATCCCATTACTTCACATGGTTTATATAACTCCTGATTATCTGTTGAATGGTGTTTATTTGTGATTAGATCGACAGCTATATAATTAGTCAAAATCGGTATCTTCATTTTTTTTGCATAATTAATCAGACTTTGTTGTATCTTCTCACCGGTATGATCCTCATAATGAAGTACCCGTCTATCGGAATGAGCAGCTTCTTCCGTATAATCCAATTCACCTTCGGATGTTCTGCTGAATTTGATGCCCAGTTTATCAATGAAAAAATCGAAAACAAGCTGTGGACCCTGATCGGCGATCAAATGTACAGCTTCCAGATTGTTATAATTACAACCGGCTGTCAGAATATCCTGAACCAGATTCTCACGGCTGTCTCCCTTTTTCCAGGCAATGATGCCACCTTGAGCATAATTAGTGTTGGTCTCTTCAATGTTATCTTCTTTTGTCAGAACCACCACATCCAACCCGGATTCTTTTAAAAAAATAGCAGCAGAAAGACCAGCTACTCCTGTTCCAATAATAATAACATCAAAATATTTTTCCATTTTCTTAACCTTTTGAGATCTCAATCATCTTTTTTAATGCTTTTTGAGCATGCAAACGGAACTGCTCATGAACATTAACTTCAAATTTCAATTTACCTTTTCCAGTTTTATAATCCAGAATTGAAGATAACGATTGAGCTAAATTTATTAAATTGATCTTTTCCATGTTCCTACAGGGTGAATTTCGTAAAGGAATGATCTTTTTATCTTTGAAATCATCAGCTATCCGTAAAACGAAATTGAGTTCTGTTCCCACCCCCCAGATTGAACCTTGAGGAGAATCTTTGATAGTTTGATATATCTTTTGAGTAGAACCCGAAGTATCGGAAGAATTAACAACTTCTTCGTCACATTCAGGATGAACTATTATATTTATTCCGGGATATCTTTCTCTTAGCTTAGAAATATCATCTATTGTAAAGACTTTATGAACATGACAAAATCCATCCCAAATGAAAAGTTTGACATTTTCAATATCCCTTTCGGGTTCAATTGTCAGATCCCGATTGATTTTCACAATTTCTTCAGAGGAAATTTTCAACTGTCTGGCAGTATTGATACCCAAATTATAATCAGGGGAGAAAAAAACAGCTTTATCCTGTGCCAGATAATATTCAATGATTTTCCCTGCGTTTGAACTTGTACAAACACAGCCATCTTTTTCTCCGCAGAAGCTTTTCATATCAGCGTATGAGTTCATGTAAACTACAGGAATAATTTCTCTTTTACAAGATTTGTTGAGTTTTCTATAGAGTTTTTTCGCGATTTCCAAATCTATCATATCAGCCATCGGACAACCTGCATTCAGGTCAGGCATAATTATTTTTTGATATTTTTTTGCTAAAAGGAATGCACCTTCAGCCATGAATCTCACACCACAGAAAATTATGAATTCCGATTCTGTATTACTGCAATCTACAGCAAGTTTGTATGAATCCCCCACAAAATCAGATAATCTGACAATTTCGATTTTCTGATAATGATGAGCAGGAATAACAATCTTGTCACCTAATGTTTTTTTCAGTTTCCTGATTGTCTCGATAATATCGTTCATTTGGAACTACTTTCTCCCTATAGAAAAATTAAAAGCTTTCACTGAGTGAGTAAGCTCACCAACAGAGATAAAATCTACTCCAATAGAAGCTACTTCAACAATTCTATCAAGATTCATATTTCCTGATGCTTCTATCTCTGCCTTGCCTTGAATCAGCTTAATTGCTTTTTCCATGATTGAAATATCCATATTATCCAGCATTATTCTGTCCACACCACATGCAAGAGCTTCTTTTACTTCGTCCAAGGAACGAGTCTCCACTTCAATTACAAAACGTTCTCCCCACTTTTTGCGTACTTTTGCCACAGTCCGTGTTATTCCTCCCCCGCTATCAATATGATTATTCTTTAGCATTATCATATCATGCAGCCCCATACGGTGATTAAAACCTCCGCCACAACGTACGGCATATTTTTGCAGTTCACGTAATCCGGGTAGCGTTTTACGGGTATCCAGAATTTTCACTTTGCCCTGCGCTGCTTCTACGAATAAAGCTGTTCTGGTAGCAATTCCGCTGAGATGAGATAAAATATTTAACGCAATTCTCTCACCCTTAAGAATGGAAACTATCTTACCTGAAATTTTACAAATTATATCCCCGGTTTTAATCCTATCACCATCTTTAAAATACGGTTTTATTTCAATGCCCTCATCCAGGAAAAGAAAAACCTTCTTAAAATAGTTGAGTCCGCAAAGCACACCTTTATCTTTGGCAAGTAAGACAAATTGATCTACCTCATTTTTAAAAACAGCTTCACTGGTAATATCACCAATATCCTGGCAATCTTCCTGCAGGGCGGTTTTAACTATTTTTTCCCACATTTTCCTTTACCTCACATAAATAAAACCTACAAGTTTATCAATCTGTTTGTTGTCAAAATATTTCATAGTTAGAGATAATTAGTATTACAAGATCCTTATTAGTGACCTAGAGATATTCACAAAATGAAAATAATTTTCCAGAACCATAAAGCCATATATTTTAAAAAGTTACAGTTTTCTTAAAAATTAATCCACAGGTTATCCACAAAGTTATCCACAAGGCTTGTAAATAGCTGATATTGAGCAAGTAAGCTGATTTTCTAAGAACTGACAGCTTGCTTCAATTCATCCAGATAAACAGGAGCAGTACCTACTTTTCTTACTTTAAGACCTGCTGCAAAATTTGCTATTTCGGCAGCCTGGATCAGAGTCGCTCCGCTGATAAGGGCCATACTGATTGCAGCAACCACCGTATCTCCTGCTCCGGAGACATGAAAATCTTCGGTAGTTTTGGTAGGAATATGAACAGGTTTCTTATTCATCTGGAAGACAGACATCCCCTTTTCACCGGTAGTGATCACCACACTGCATGAAAGCTCTTCCATTATTTTGGCTCCGCATTTTTCCAGGCTTTCCTGGCTACTCACCACGATCCCGCTCATCTGCTGTGCTTCTTTCAGGTTGGGAGTAACAAGATGTATATCCTTGTAAAAATCTTTGTGGCCGGGCTTGGGATCAATGATCAATTTAATGTTGTTAGCTTTTGAAAACAGCTTGAGTTCATGCATCAATTTTCCAGAAATGGTTCCCTTAGCATAATCTGAAACAATGATGGCAGCCAGCTTACCGATCTTACTCAATTGTGACAGAAACATTTCATTGATGTTTTCTTCGATATAATCTGTATTCTCGTAATCTATACGCAGCAACTGCTGGTTCTGCCCTATTACCCGGATCTTCTGGATAGTTGTTTTCCGGGTATCTACATGAATGCCGTCTATTTCAATTCCCTTTTGTTTAGCCAAGGCAAATAGAGTTTTCTGGGCTGCATCGTTTCCCAATACGCCAAAAAGATAGGCATCTCCAGCCAGAGTAGAAATATTAGCCGCTACGTTGGCTGCACCACCTAGCGCCCAACGTTCCTGCCTGACCGATACAACAGGAATAGGAGCTTCCGGAGAGATACGTTCTACTTGTCCAAAAATATATTTATCCAGCATAAGATCACCGATAACAGCGATCTTGCCGTGGGGAAAAAGGTCTACAGTTTGTAAAAGATCAGACATATCTTCTCCTTTTTACTCTTATCAGCCGGTCTAATTTCCGATCATCTCATAAAACGTCAAATATTATTCAAAGGTGTTTGCCAGGAAATTCTGCCAACCGGTATCTGAAAAATCGAGTTGATTATACTCATCCAACCGTTCTTCGAAATAATAGTGTGTATCTTCGTCAGGAAACCAGATGATCCCGGTTCCTACATTGTCAGTAGTATAGCCAGTAGGATATTCATCTGTTTTTTGAAAGATAAAGCAATCATCAATATTCGCCACAATCCGGTTGCAGAATTCAGCCAGAGAATCCGGGGGATCATGTTCCAATAAACTCAGAAAAAATTCCTTGATATCGATATCTGCAGGCAGGTACACCCCCCAGGCTTCATTAAATTCTAAACAATCCTGCCTGCTCAAGTGAAAGATACTATCAGCAGCGTTAGCTGACCACCTGTTTGTAAACTCGGAAATATCTGCCAGCAAATCCGGGAAAAGTGAGGTTTTAACAACCGAACAGGAAATTTGAGACATGCCTTCAAAGAAATAATAATAATGAAAATGAAAAGCAATTTCTTCAGCTAGAATTTGCACTTGCGTATAATTCTCCCAGTTAGAGAAAATAGTGTGATAGGGAAAACCATATGTAGGGACAGCATCTTCGGCAGCAATAATGTAGTCGACATACGGATAAATTTCAGTGATTACTTCCATCGTCTGCATATTACAGGCATCCAGAATCAGGATATCAAGTTGGTTATTAATATTTTTTAAAGCATTTTGAAAATCCTTACCGGCAATGCTGATATAACTTCCACTCTCTTCATCAGGACAGAAACTGGGTGGTAGATCTCTGTTCAACGGATACCAACCATTGCCATGACTCCAGATAATTAGAGCTTTTTTACGAGCAGGATATTTATTAAATCCCCAATTTGCAAAATCTGTGATAGAATGCCAATCACCACTGTTAATCTCACCAAGAAAATCTATCTGCTTCTTCTCGTCGGGATAGATACGATACCTGTAAGTTCCGGTTATTTCATTATATTCACTATAATCCACTTGAACTATCAGGTTGATTTCATCGGAAAAATCGGCTGATTGCATTTCGTCCATATCTTCTAAAGCTGCATCGTTCAGACCATTATCTGCTGCCATATAGACAAGGATAGTCCAATCTTTCTCCTCCGGTTCATCACTGCATCCAAAAAGAATAAAACATATAAACAGAATAACCAGATACCTGGTCAGTGGAAAATCAAAGAGAAAATACATAATTATTTATATTCTTTAGCTTTTTCAATGCCCTTAAGAACCCGCACGCCGCCCTGGCAGAGAGCTTCCATTTCTTTTTCACCGGGAATAATATGTATGGGAGCCAGGAAAGCTATGCTTTTATTCAACTTCTCCACAACATAGGGATTGTAAGCCAATCCACCGGTCAGGAAAATGGCATCTATCTTTCCCTGCAGCACAGTTGCACAGGAACCTATTTCTTTAGCTATCTGATAGATCATAGCTTCAAAAACAAGTCTGGCTTTTTGGTCGCCAGCTTCGATCTTTTTCACAACTTCCCGTCCGTCATCCGTTCCCAGGTAAGCGATCAAACCGCCTGTTTTGGTAAACATCTTCATCATTTCCTGATGAGTATATTTACCTGAGAAAGCCATTTCCAGCAGATCACCGACTGGTAAAGCTCCTACCCGTTGCGGAGAGAAAGGTCCCATACCGAGCATGGCATTGTTCACGTCCACAACCCTGCCCTTTCTGATAGCAGCCACACTGATACCACCGCCCATGTGCACAGCAATCAAGTTTACATCAGCAAACTTTTCCCCCAGTTTTTCCGCTACAGACATTCCACAGTAACGGATATTGAGAGCATGCAGTAGTGATTTTCTTTCAATCTGGGGACAGCCCGATATGCGTGCTATTTTCGGGAACTCATCAACCGTAACCGGATCAACAATAAAGGAAGGTATCTTAAGCTCATCAGCGATGGATCTGGCCATGAAAGCTCCCAGATTGGAGGCATGGATCCGACCCCATAAAGCCGGGTCTTGCAGGTCAGCCAGCATGGCATCATTCACTCTGTATGTTCCACTGATAACCGATTTCATCAGTCCGCCACGACCCACTACGGCAGCAAGTGTCTCGGGGTCTACAGAATGATTAAGCAGCGCCTGCAGAACCAAGTCTTTGCGGAATTCATACTGATCTATAATGCTTTCGAACTTTTCGATCTCCTTCGCTGTATGCCGCAAAGTTTCAGTGAATACAGGCTGGTGATCATCATAGACTGCTATCTTGGTTGAAGTAGAACCGGGATTAATAGCCAACACGCGATAGTCCATAAAAATTCCTCCGAGTATATTTTTTAAAACAATTTGTTTAATTATGTTTAATTGCGTCAAAGGATTTTTCGGGAAGATATTAGATATGTATTTATAAGGTAAATATAAACTTTAAATATATGAGTATGCAACTTGAGTATAAAATTTAGGAATATTATATATATAGAAAAAACCACTCGTATTTCAGAGCGGTTTTTTTATCAGGTTATTGGTAACACATTATTTCAATAAAATCATCTTCCGAACTTTACTGTAAGAATCTGTTTCCCCCGATGAATCGGGATACAAGCACATTCTATATAAATAAAGTCCGCTGGAGAATTAATCCATTTGTCCATCCCAAGTTGTTTGATCTGTCACATGCAGATTATCTGTTTTCCCGCTAATATCACCATTATTCTCATCATTTGGACCACCAAAACCTATATAGTAATATATTGGAATCGGGTAAGGAAGAACACCTTGAACTGTCCCAATAACACTAGCTCCTTCCTTTATTGTTAATTGATAGTTTTGACCAACAACTTGTAAGTCAGCATGATAATAAATGTTTTCATTAATTATTATAGTTTCTGATCCATACAAACTAGAAGATTCAGTTGTTTGTAGCACGCTAAATCTTCTTTCTCCTGAGTAGCTATCAATAACAATAAAAACACCTGCATATTCTAGAAACCAACTTCCACCATTATTTAATGAACTAATAAGACCTGAATAAAAACCACAATTATGAGAAGTACTTGTAATAATAAAATCTGCTTGGAATCTAAAATCTCCTAAATATGGGTTAACAAGTTCTGTAGGTCTATAAAATTTTTCGGTAACACCATTTGGCCTTTCCACACTCCAATGTAGTTCACCATTTGTAATTGAATATGCTTGAGGATGGGCATTTGTCCAGCCTGTATTTGTTGAAAAATTATCCTCAAAATAAAGATCTGAACCAGAAATTACTTCAATGTTTACAGACTCAAAATCCTGTCCCCCATTTCCATCATCGACAGTGCAAGAAACTGAATATGAACCTTCGGCATTAGGAGCTGTCCAAGTTACACTTGAACCAGTTCCACTTATTGAACCACCTAATGTTTCCCATATGTAAGTAAGATTATCACCATCAGGATCATTTGCTGTACATGATATTAATGAAGTCTCATTAATATCAACAATTGTAGGATTAGCAATCAAACTTAATATAACTGGCGGTTCGTTTGATGGACCCGTCCCATTGTCATCACAACCATTTAAAATAAAAATAGTTAAAATAGCAATAG
>JAUXIJ010000011.1 GCA_030621085.1 Candidatus Cloacimonadota bacterium
CCGCTGGAAACATTCTTATCATTTTCACCTTTACCATTCCAGGTAACTGTGTGATAACCAGCTTGTACTGTTCCATCTATCAGGATGCGTACTTTTTGACCTTTGATGTTGTAAATAGAAATAGAAACGTTCGTATCTTCTTTCAAGCTGTAACTTATGGTAGTTTCAGGATTGAACGGGTTCGGATAAATACTTCTCAGTTCTGTTACTGTTGGAACTGGTAAGCCATCAGCATTTACCTGCACGTGTTCGATTACAGCATCTTCAGAGAGAGCAGACTGATAATCACCGCTATAGACCGCTCTGATATTATAAGTATAAGTTCCGTTTGGTACATCAGGATCCAGGTAAGAAGTCTCCGTAATATCATCTGCTATCATAACAAGATCACGATACACCTTATAATGGGAAAATGCTCTGTTTGGGAGTTCATCCCAGGTTACAAGGATATCCTCTCCCTGAGTTACAGCTTCCGGATTCTGAGGTACAGGCAATGCTATTGTTACAGGTACAATATTGGAAGACCCGGACTCTCCTTCATCATAAACTGCGGTTACAAAGAAGTTATAATCTCCATTATCAAATGGTGGAGGAAAGTAAAATACTTCTTGAACCATTTCTGCCAATAGGTCACCATTCAGATATATATTGTAGCCGATCAGGTCACGAGTTAATTCATAAGCTTTCATTTCCGATATTTTCTTCTTATCGTTAATTTTATCTTCCATTGCTGGAACATCCCAGGAAAGCTCAACCTCATTATAATTTACAACTATTGCTTCAAGATTTTGGGGTGGTGGCAGATATCCAACACTGATAGGTGGAAAAACAATATAATCTATCCAGCCGCAGTCTGAGCCACCTATAACAGCTTGATCTTTAGTATATTCCCATTTAAATGTATGACTGCCGGCAGATACAGGATATGTTTCCTGGTTCCAAGCACTTGTTCCGCTCCAGGCTCCCATCTGGGTAGTATCTATATAAAACCGTAGATAATCGTAATTAGCTTCGGATGAAACTTTCCGATAAAAGCTGATATCTCCATCTGCAACTACATCAACAGTTAACATCAGTGATGTTGCCTGATTGTGAGAAATCGTACCGGACTTTGCACAATAAATTCCTTCATAAGCTCCGGTAGTTGTGATCCAATTTGCATTTCCACCGAACTGCCATTCAAAGGTCTCGAAATTGTTTGTTTCAAAATCTTCAACCATAATGCCAACAACACAAGATATATTAAAATTCGTGTTATATGTACCGGCATTGGCTGTAATATCCAGGTTAAATGCCAGAAGTTGTCCGATGGGAGTAATTGTATCCACAGTAAATGTAAAAATTCCATATCCTGTTTGCCCTGAATTCAAATTGCCAAAATAAACATCCCCATTATTCATTGTTACATAAGGAGATGTAGTAGATAATAACCCATTGACATCTTCGGCTAATTGAGTGCCGTTATTGCGAATTGAAACCAGCATATCAATTGTTTCCCCGGGATCGATAAAGCCATTATTATTACCGATCATTTCATCTATTTCATATCCTAAAAAAGCAATATAAACTCCGGTAATTTCACTGATAGATTCAATTGCATCCAGGTCAAATCCGGCATCCGGAGCTGTTTGAGTACCGTCTCCATCATCAAGTATCTTCACAAATTGGGCATCTATCAAACCACCATTAGCCAGATCAAATTCAGTAGTACCATTTCCAGTTCCCAGCGAATGCCAGGGTCCGTCTATAGTTTCACTTGCAAAACATGTATATCCTTCTGCTGAAGTGTCACCTTCATAAATTATTATATCGTTTCCAGGTCCATCAGGAATCGGGTATTGCATATCTACCACTATCCAGCCATTCCTACCGATAGAATAATTTCTGTCATCCGGAGCTCCAATAACTCCGGGTGTGTCACCTTCATCAGCCGTATTATTGTCCGGGATTCGGCTGCTGCAAATTCGATAAGCATACTGTCCGTCCTGCGGAGTAAGTTGGAAATCCGTTGCTGTTGAACTATTAGAAGTTACAGTTACACCTGTGATCGTTTGAGTTTCATAACCATTTGCCACGATCGTAATATCGTAAGTTCCTGGCAGAACATATTTATGGTAGTCACCCACAGCGGGATCTGTATAGGTTGGAAAATAATCGTTAATAAAAACTGCTGCCGTAACCGGATCGCTGGTGTTAACATCGGTTACAATTCCTTCCAGACCGTAACCGGAATATTCTATCATAGCCAGCATAGCCGGAACATTTATCTGATAATAATATTGAATCAGTGACGTAGAAGGATGCTTGTTGTAAGATATTTCCATCGACCAGCTTATCGCGCCGGCAGCACCATAATTTGTATCTTTTGTGCTGCCATTAATGGGATACATTCCTGTGCAGCCCTGTCCATATTGCATGTTTGCGTAACCAGATGTAGATGAATATACACCTGCAAGCTGAAGTATGTGACCAAAATCGGGACATTGATCGGCACGATAGCTCCAGGGACAGGAAATATATTCTGTTCCACTGTGATAGGTAGTATGCACAACGAATTGCCTTCCATAAGTTGCATCTCGTAGAGCTTTTGATTCGGGTTGAGAAAATGCTCCTGTGCTGCTGCCCCATCCATCCCACATATATCCGCCATCACGGTTAAGGTCAACGTAATTCGCATTTCTACGTGTGTCCATCACACGACCATCAGGATTTACACAGTAATAGATCCAGATCTCGCGGTTATCCACCAGGTCTGTAATATTGGGGTCGATACCGTAATCGCGGCATAGATCACGGGCAAAGCGAATACAATTTTCAGAACATCCTATCTCATCACCGTGAATTCCACCGTCGAACATTACTTCTGCTTCATTCTCATCCAGAGAAACGTTATCGCTTATTTTAAGAGCACCCAGTTCCCTTCCCTGTACGGAAGTACCAAACATGTGCTTTTCACAGATGTCGGGAAACGTAGCTGCCAGACTGTCTGCCAGAGCAACAATCTCTGCATAAGTGTGGTAAGCTTCGCGGGTGGGATCCATCGACTGCCAGAAATTCCTGGAAAATTTGTTCAGGTCTTCCCGTTCGATCTTATATCTGAGCCCGGTGGCTTTTATCATTTCCAGTTCGGATGGAATAACAAATAATAATGCTTCTCCATTGGGATAAACATCTCCATTTAAACGAAGTTCAGCTAATTTTGCGAGTTCATATTGGTTGTCATAAAATACCCTCACTTCCATTTCGGCATCGCGCCAGGCATAGGAAATGCCGGTAACAAGTATTACAAACATTAATAAAAATACTAATTTCTTCATTATAACTCCTAATATTACTAAGAATATTTTTTGTTTCATTATTAATGCAATATTTATTCCAGAAAGTTAGAGTTAGAATTCCAAAATATATTAAATTCTCAAACTGATGGGTATTACTAAAAGAAATAATGTTTTGATAAAAGAATTAAATTTATTTATAAATCACATAATTCGGGTTTCATTTACCAGGAATAAGCCAGTCCCATAGTAATTTCCCGTCCGAAGCTTACATTGCCGGGATTCTTGGTGTAAATGTTGTGTATATGCTCTGTTTCTTCGTGGACATATCCAGTTACCGGATTTGTCAGATCTGCATCATCAAAATATGGAGAGCCAGTTTTAATATATGCAAATTCAATATTTTTTTTATCGAACAGATTATTGATCGTACAATATAGTTTAATTTTTTTATGATTTGAAAACCGAAAATTCTTGGTGATCTTCAGATGTGTAACATCCGTGTATGGTTTCCTGGCATTATTGGTTTCATAATTCACATCACTGCGATCTGTATAGGGAGTTCCGGAAGCGAAATTATAAAGCAAGTTAATGCTGAAATCATCGCAAGGAAATTTAAACCCGGTAAACGGAATATAGAGTTCTTCTCCCTTCCTCACCTCCAGAGCCACATTGAAGCCTATACTATGCCGTACATCCCAATCCAGCGGAAACTCCCTCAGGCACTGTATATCCTGATTTTCATAATCTAATATCCTGGCATCTGTGCCTTCTGCCCAACCCAGAGAGTAGGAGAGCGAACCGACAAAAAAGTCGGAAAGCATTTTCTGTAAATTGACATCTACCCCTCTGGCTATTCCATAATTTTCAGAAACATACCTATACCATTGGATCACCGGCTCATTTGGATCATAGGTTTTATCAATGCTAATGTAATTATAATTCTTTTTATAATAAACTGTAATATCTGCCACATAATCTTCATTGAATTGATGCTGCAATCCAACTTCACCGGTAATAGTAACCTGTGGATCTAAATCAGGATTGGCAATTATGATATTGGTTATCGGTTCTTCACCGGTAACTGCATCGAGCCAAGTAGCATTGGCATATACATATTGCATCTGTGGAAGCTGGCTCTGGTAACTGAAGGCAAAATGAAGTACATCTTGCAGTGAGATAGCATGAGATACACCCAATCGCGGTGAAACCATTAATTGAAGCCGTTTATCTTTATCAAATTTTACCCATTCATATTTATTCAAATCATTTAACATCTGATATCTTTCACCTAAATACCAAATATCAAGCCGCAATCCGGCGTTTACCACCAATCCTTCCCACTCCATCTTATCTTGTATATACCAGGCATATTGCCATGGATACGCTTTAAAACCGTATATATTACCAGATGCTGCTAGTGTTGCATTAAAGATATCATCCAAGCTATAAAAATAATAATACGATCCACTCCAGGCATTATAAAAACTATCCTGTGGAACCGCATTATTCTCAAGATATTTATAATATCGATAGTAAGAAATATCCCAGGGCTGAGTGAGTTTAAATTTCTCGATATGATGCTTTGCAATTTCCAAACCTGTTTTCAGATCATGCACCGGATTTACCTGCCAGTTAAAATCTGCCTTCATAGTATACGTCTCGTTACTATTATCAATATTCTCTGGATAGACCGATCCGGGACATAAGAAGTAATCTATATACTCGTAAACGTAATAGGGATACTCCACTATAGGAAAACCATATCTCCAATATCCTAAATAAGCTGAATCACCAATGTAACCATCTTCTACCAGATAATCGATCCATTCACAATTACCAGGTGGATTTTCAGCATAAAGATAAAAGCCATCGGGATCTTTAGCAAAATAGCTATCCAAAGGAACTCCCCTGGGACTTTCTTTGGTCTTTTTTTGGTATAGGCCCGCTTTGATATTAAGCAGCATATTCGGATTTATCAAGTTGTCATAGGTTATCACAAACTGGTGTTGTGAGCTCTCCTCTATTTTATAATGCTGCATTGCATAACGCCAGGCATGATCATACGGCTGCCAGGAATTATCATCTCCTCTTATTGCGAACGTTAACTTTTGTAATGGTGAGATCTGGTATTTCAATTTTAAATTCATGTTATACAAATTATACAGCCTGTCACCTGTATTAAAACCAAGAATATCATCTCTGTCTTCATAAGGATTATAAAACTCATAATTGTCCCAGACATCATCAAGAAAAAGCAATTCTTCAATCCCGTTTACACCAAAATCATCTTTAAACTCTGAATCGTGCCAATGAGCACTACAATTGAAAAAAAACGTTAATTTCTGCTTCAAAAAAGGTAGAACAGGACCGGACAGGGCAAATTTAACTCTATCGGAATTAAGATTGTGAGAAGATAATACATGATCGGAATTTATTTCGATCTTACCAGAATAATTCTCTCCACCTTCTTTAGTGATAATATTTATAATTCCGGATTGAGCATTTCCATATTCAGCAGGAAAGCCACCGGTCATCACTTTCATTTCTTTGATAGCATCAGTATCTATTGTAAGGGCTGCTTCTCCATCCACTATATCATTTATAGATATACCATCGACTAGGAAAACAACCTCATTTACCTTTCCACCACGTATATGAAGTTTGCCATCTGCCACAATAGCTCCCGCCTGAATAGCGATCAGATCTTCGATATCCTGAACAGCCACATCTTCGATCGTGGCTTTTGATATTACATTACCCGAACTGGTTTTAAGCCTGTCCACCATCTTTACTCTGGCTTCAGTAACTTGCAGCCCCTCGATTTCGGTAGTCGATCTTATTAGTACAATATTCAGTGTTGTGGTTTCATCCGAAATGATCTTAACTGACTTAACTATATGTTTAGTATATGAGATTTGACTGCAAGTAACTTCATAAACTCCGGGAGCAATATTTCGCAAGATATATTTTCCATTTTCATCTGCCTGAATACCATGCTGAAGTTCTTCGATAAAGATATTGGCATAAGCAACGGGTTCCCCATCTTCCTTGGTAATCTTCCCTGCAAGTTTACCTGTGGTTCCGGCAAAAAGTGGAATGAAAATTAATACAAAAGCAACAAGAAAATAAATTTTCATATACTATTCCTATTAAACTATCAAGATGATATCTTAAAGCTTGTACAAATATTTGATTTAAAATAAATTTAGTCTATTCTTTTTTTGATTTATACTTTGGGAGTTTTGCTGTTAGAAATTTTCCCCATCAAAACAAACTTCGCTCATATACATCGGGTCCATATCTTTGTAGCGTTCGGTTGTAATTGACTGTTTTATTTTTTCTCGGATCTTTTCCTGAATTTCGATCTCCTTTTCAACTTCTTTCAGTGAGACAGTTTCTATTTTTATCAAATCTTGCAATGCAACGATTCGATATTTTATATCTTTTATTTTATTACTTTTTTCTTTAGCCAGTTTCTTTAATGCTTCAAGTTCGATATTCATCGTTCGTATCTGAAAATCATGCTCATCGCGTTTACACATCAACTCATCTATCTTTTCATCTTTTTTGTATAACATTTTTAGAGCAAGAAAATCTCTTTCTTCTTTTTCATTATTAGGTGAGAGATACCAATATTTACCTTCATCAATAGCGCATTCCAGCCACTCAACTTCTTTTGCTCTTTCGCTTTTTTTGAATTTATCCAGCAAATCCTGTGCTTCTTTCGTAGGTAAATGCCCGAGTATCATACAAATATTCTTCAGTTCTTCTCTGCTTGTTTCTGTTGAAAATAGTTTTGCTTTAAAGAATTTGTAATGAGTTTCCGAAAATTTCTTTGGATCTTGAATATCTTTATGCTTTGTCATTTGTGCTCCTTATATTTTACATTTTGATGGTTAATGAATTCTTATATAAGAGTTTTGTCAAAGTAATATTATTTCTAAATCCTCATTTCGTTTCGTTCTTTCCCCCTTCCGTTAGTAGCTGTACACATATCAGGGAGATTAGATTGTCTCATCAGTAACCAGATTTAATAAAGACTGGGAAACGGAGCAAAGGTGAGAGAATTCTACAACTCATTTCTCCAATTCGAACACGAGATTACCATTATCGGGATAAATAGATCCGGTGTGTATCCGGTATGCTGCAATCTCCGGGATATTCGCCGCTTTTGTTCTCAGTTTTTCCATAACAGATGAAGTTATTTTCTGTTTATTCCGTTTGACTTCAAATAAGTAGGCATCCTTTGTGTCATCTTTTAAAATTATCACATCCACTTCAACTTTACCTTTTCTGTCCCAATAATTACCAATTCTGGTAAAGTTGATTTTTAAGGGATTCTCTTCGATTATTGTGCGGATCGTCATTTTTTCCAGCATTCTACCGCTGAATTGTTCCAGACTTGATAAAAGGCTTTGAATTGCCTGCTCTTTTTGCCCTATCTCTTTCAGGTATCTCCTAGGTTCCACCAAAGCAAACCAGAAGGTAAAAAAGTTATCCTGCAGATAATACCGTCCTTTCCGTGAGCTGACCCTGCTTTTTTCGGTAACTGGAATTCTCCGTTCGATAAGCTGGTAAATATCTTCCAAATTTTTCAGATAGACACTTGCTTCCTTGATACCGGTAAACTGCTCGATCTCGCTTAAAACCCTGCGTCTTTTGGCAATGGCAGAAAGCACCGAAAAATAGGAAACATAGTCCTTCCCAAACTCTTCACGCAAAATGTTTTCTCCCTCTTCCCATATCCAATCTTTTTCCAGAAATAGCTTTTTTAAGCGGTTTGAAAACAATTTGTCTTTGTAGAAATCGATCTCTTCCCAATATTTGGGCACGCCGTCGAATATTGCGAAAAAGAATAACTTTTCTTTTTGCGAAGTAATTCCCTGATCTTTAAGAAATTGTGCCTGATCTGTTAGAGAAAGATATGATAAATTAATTATTTCGGATGCTCTACCGAAAAGAGGTTCTTTTGTTCCCTTGAAAATTCTCTCCATCAAGGAATGAGATGAACCGCTTATTATCAGAAGAAGCGCTGAATTATCTTTCTTTAGATCATATACTTTTTGAAATATCGAATAAACTTCGGGATTTGTATATGAAAAATTTTGAAATTCATCGAAGATCACACTAAGAGGATTCTGTTTTGAATAGTCGAACAGAAAATTAAGTAAATCTTCTATATCCCTGAATTCACCGAAAAATACATCACCCAATGCTTCTTTGATCTGAACCGACCAATCCCGCAGCAATTCAGTTACTTTCTTTCTGGTTACAAAAAAATAGAGATGGGAAAAATCTGAAGTTGCTTCCAGAGCCAACCTGGTCTTCCCAATTCTTCTGCGACCGGATATTACCAAAATTTTGGAAATTCCTGTTTTTACCTGATTCCAGTAACTTCTAATTTTATCGATCTCTGCGCTTCTTCCATAGAACTTCATAAGCTAACCTCCACTAGGGTAACCTGCGTTAGGTTAGTAAATTTGTCAAGGAGAAGTTTGTCTTAGTGAGAGAGTGACGGAAGACTGGGATATAGGGAGCATTGAATATTATTCTGTTTTGAACCAAGAGGTTTTCCCAATTCAAATAATTCAATTTTTTTGATCAATCAATCTGTTCAACTCCTTCCTAAGTTTCTGCTTGGGAAGGCAGTAATGTATGAAGCTTCTGCTTGATAACGAAATAGAATTTCGTGTCTTATTCCATTCCCAACTGGAAAGTTAGGAATGAGAAAACGAGACGTTTGCGATACAAAAAAAACGTGGCGAAGAAAAACTTCGCCACGTGATTTAATCTTCATGGTAAAAATCGCTCCACTTGCCTGGTGTAACCTCTACCCTCCGTAGCTGTGCTACTGCGGAGGACGGGTTGGCGAAGACTTGTACGCTCCGTGATTACTTTCCTTAGCGTACTTAGCGCCTTTGCGGTGAAATTCTATTCATCACAATCCACACATTCTTCATAGCTCAAGTGAGTTTTAAAACGTGTAATTCCGATCTTACCGAACAAGGAATCGATCAGCGAATAGATAACCGGTATCAGAAACAGGGTTAAAACAGTAGCAAAAGCCAGTCCGAAGGCTATACTCACAGCCATTGGCTTCCAATCTGAAACAGCTTCCGCAGTGGAAAGCATCATCGGCATCAGACCAAAAATAGTAGTAACCGATGTGAGAATGATGGGTCTAAGTCGAAGCGCACCGGCATTGATAAGAGAATTCCAGCGGTCGACCCCCCGTTCACGTTCCCTGTTAACAAAATCCACCAGGACCAGTGAATCGTTCACAACCACACCGGCAAGCGCTACAACAGCCACCAGGGAATTGAGAGAAGCCGGTAAACCGGTAACCAGCAATCCCATAATAACACCGATCAAAGAGAAGGGAATGGTCATCATCACTATGAAGGGTTGAACATAAGATTTGAACTGAGCAGCCAGGATGGTGAATATCAGTAGAAGTGCAACCCCGAATGCCAGGAAGAGCGAGTTATAAGATTTTCTCTGTTCCTCTGCAACACCACCAAATTCAAGTTGATACCCGGGAAAACGCTGCTGGAAATTGGAGAGAGTTCCTTTTTCTCCTGTAATTTTGCTTCCCATAAGTATTTGCACTACTTCATCTGTAGTTCTCTTTTTCGTTTTATTACCTGCTTGGTAATATGAATTATTCCCTGTAACAGTAATTATCCGTTTTTTATTACGATGATTTATCTGGGACAATCCTGATATGATTTCGAATTCTGCCAAGTCTTTCAATGCTATCAGATCACCCTTCATAGTGCGTATCTTTAAATTTTCCAGGTTATTCAGATCATCGATTTGATCTTCCTGCAAGCGAAGTACGATATCATATTCATCTGTTCCTTTTCCTCTGTACTGGGAAATTGTGGAACCATAAGATGCAGTACGCACTAAACCTGCGATCTGTGATACCGTAAGACCGTAAACTGCAAGCTTTTCGTGTTTCGGAATGATCTGCACTTCTTTCTTTCCGGGAATAAAACTATCTTCGATATCTACTACGCCCGGGATCTTTGACAGTTCATCTTTAATGATATTTCCAATATATTCCAGTCGCTCCAGGTTGTCTCCTTTTACTCTGATCTCGACATCATCACCTGTGGGAGGTCCCTGGCTTGGTTTTGCAAATTGATATGTATATAACCCGGGAAGTCCCTTCAAATATGAGCGAATGGAATTTTTTATCTGATCGTGCGAGAATGTCATATCATCGATATCTATCAGATCTATTCTTAACTGAGCATTATGCGTCTTTGTATCCCAGCGATGATTTCTGGCCATCATTCCCACTGTGGTAACAACAGCTTCAATATCCTCTCTTTCTTTCATAGTGCTGATATATTCTTCTATATTGGAAACCACTTCATTAGTTACATCCAGGTTGGTTCCGATGGGTGTTTGCAAACGAAGTATTATGGTTTTGGGAGTTTGTTCGGGAAAAAACTCAAAGGGAACAAGCTTAAATACTATGGTCATTATAGAGAGAATCAAAGCTGTAACTACGGCAAGAACTGAAATAAAACGATGACGAAGTACAAATTTAATGGCACGCTTATATTTTTTTACCAGAGCATCATGAATTTTGTGCGGTTTCTTATTTTCCGGAGTAACCGGTTTTGAAAAATCTGCTATATGGGATGGCAGAATGACCAGGCTTTCAAATAATGAAGCTAACAGGGCCAATGAAACAACTATCGGGAATACTCGCATGAATTTTCCCATCATACCCTGCATCATCAACATGGGAACAAAAGCTGCTGCAGTGGTACTGACCGCTGCAATAACGGGCCACATTATTTCCTGTGTTCCTTTGATTGCTGCTTCTTTTGTAGACATCCCCTGCTCTACATAACGGTGTACATTTTCAAGTACAATGATAGCATCATCAACTATCATTCCCAGAACCAGAACCAGTCCGAATAATGTAAGAGTGTTCATTGTTATATCGAAATACTGCATCAGGATAAAAGTGAGCAGGAAACTGAACGGAATTCCAAAAGCAGCGAATAATGCGTTTCTCCAACCCAAAAATACAAACAGGGAAATGAAGACCAGGATAACTCCAAAAAAGGCGCTAGTTCCGAGAGTATTAACGCTGTTTTTCACATCAATGGAACCATCATTTCTAATAGTGGCTTCCAATCCGGGGATATCTTTTTTAAAATTCTTTACATATTTGCCAATATCTTTCATTACTTTGATAATATTGCCATCAGCTTTCTTATAAACAAATAAAGTCACACTCGGATTTCCATCTAATTTGGAAATAATGGCGCGTTCTTCCAGGGTATCTTTTACCGCAGCCACATCTTTAATTCTTATGGCACGCCCGTTAGCATCCATCCTGATAACCAGATCATCGATCTCCTGTGTATTTTCAAATTCACCTACAGTTCGAACAATAAATTCTGCTCTGCCAAATTTTACAGTTCCTCCGGGAACATTCATATTTCGCATGTTAATTACATTTTGCAGATCGTTCAGGGATAGCCCGTATTCATCCAGTTTTTTAGCATCACCTTCAATCCATATTTCTCGTTCGCGGGTGCCGTGAATATCCACTTTGGAAACATATTCAATATCAAGAAAGCCATCTCTCAAATCTTCCGATATTTCTCTTATGGCATTTCCTGAAAAATCTCCGCCGATAACAACTGCACACATTTCATTCACTTCACGCATATTCAAACGGATCATCAGAGGATCTTCCGCATCCTCGGGCAGATCTCTTACTTTATCCATTTCAGACCGGAGATCGTTCTCTGCTTTATCGATATCTGCATTTGGTTCGAATACAACGAAGATTGTTGCTCTGCCTTCAGTGGCAGTGGATTCGATATAATCGATATTATCTATATCTGTTATTTCTTCTTCAATCTTCTGAATAACCAACTGCTCCATTTCTGCAGAAGAAACCCCTGGATACATTACAATTATAATGAAAGAACCGAAATCGACTGCCGGCATTTCTTCTTTTGGAATTTCGATCATAGTATAAATTCCCACGATGAAGACGACGATCATCAACATATTTATCAAAACGGAATTATTAACTGAAAATTTCGCTATGGACATCTTTTACTCCTTGTTATTTTACCATAGAGCTCACGGAGAGCATGGAGCAAGACTTGACTCGCAATGAAAGAAGAGAATGTGAGTCGAGAATTGCGACCGGTTGCTGATAGGTTGTTCTCGACTCACGCTTTGCTGCGAGTCGAATCCAACTCAAATTTCGGTGTTCGTGATGGTTAGTTTTTTTATACATTTTTGTGCCTTTTCGCGGTCTATAGTCATTTCCTTATTTCCACAGAAGAACCATCTTCCAGGTTTTCCATACCTTCTATTACAAGTAATTCACCCTTTTCTATTCCACTGGTAATTATTACATTCTCACCCACTTTTTTCCCAATTGTAATCTTACGTTGCTTTGCAATATTATTTTCGATTATAAATACAAATTTCTGATCGTATTCCTGAACTATATTGTTCAATGAAGTAAAAATGACATTCCCGTGAATATTGCTACGGATACGACCTTCTATCACCATTCCAGCATAAAGTTTGCCTTCGGGATTATCCATAATGATCTCCACCGGATAATTAGTTGCTCCGTTAACTGGTTTAATACCCACTCCTGTAATTGTTCCCGGAAAAGTTTCAGGATGGGAATCATGATATATTTCTACTTGCTGTCCCTTCTTAACGTACTTAATGCCGCTTTCCCCTATCCCGGTTTTGATAACCAATTTGCGGGAATCTACAATTGTGCAAACCTGCATACCGGTAGAGATCGTCTGTCCAACTTCAAGATTCATATCGGCAATGTAACCCGAAACCGGAGCTGTGAATTGCGAGTTATCAAGGTTTTGCTGTGCGTTCTCCAGGTTAGCTTTTGCACCATCCAAACCTGCTTTGGTAGATTTAAAAGAACTGGTTGCCTGCACATATTCCGCTTCGGAAATATTCTGATCAGTATACAATTTTTCAGAAGCCTTCATCTGCATTTCAGCTACATCATAAGCTGCTTCTGCAGCAAGTACGGTAGCTTTTGCCTGGTCAAGCTGGTTCCGGTGACCGGCATTATCTATGCTACCGATCGACTCACCTTTTTTAACCCAGTCTCCCAGCTTTTTGTAAATTTTCACCACTTCACCATGGGTTTGGCTGGAAAGCGTGATATCTGTTATTCCTTCCAGTTTTCCAGTAAAATTGATATATTCTTCCAGGTTCCTGGGTGCTGCTTTTTCTACCATCACAGAAAATGCTTTGTCTTGCTGTTGTTTTGATTTTTGGGTAGATTTTTCATCAGCAGCTTCGCTTTTGCTGCATGCTGACAGGATTAACATGATCGTAAATAAACTTAAAATTATCTTTTTCATTTTTCCTCCGATTTTTATTTCACCACAGAGAGCACGGAGAGCACAGATTTTTCTTGATATTTCCAAAATATTATTGGAACGAAGAAAAGGATATTTTATACTTTTTGTGCTTTTTTGTGGCAATTCCATTTTTTTCTCTATTTTTACTTTAAATATTGCATTAATATTTGTTCATCTTCCACACCCATCAATTGCAGGAGTGATGATCTTGCTCTCAGGAAGTCATAGATGCTCTTTGTGTATTGATTCCTGGAAGAAGTTAACATAACTTCAGCGTCCAGAAGGTTGCTGGTTGTAATGATGTTGTTCCTGAATCTTTCTTCCATTTGAAGATACGTTTCTTTTGCAAATTCCAGGGTTTTTTTTGTTGCATAAACAGATCTTGCAGAAGCAACAAGATTGAGCACAGAACTTTTCAAACCAAGCTCGATCCCATCTTCTGCTGATCTATGATCGTAATATGATTTTTTGTAATCGTGTTTTGCTTTTGCGAACCCTACTGCATTATCCGCAATAGGAAAAATAGGAACGGATGCAATGAACATTAATCTTTCCGAATCATTGTAGTCATCCTGATAGTCATATTTTTCCCAGGTTTTAGAATAGGAAAGATTCAATGAAGGAAGAAAGTTACCACCTGCCATTAGCACAGATTTTTTATTCATTGCTTTTGATAATTCCGCCATTTTCAAGGATGGATTTTTCTCTTTACTTATCTCTATCACCTCTGAAATTATTTTTTTTACCTGAACAGGTTCTAAAGATTGGATATTATCAAGATAAGTTTCATGCAGATATAAAGAAATTGTTTCCAATGTATAATCAGAAGAAATCTGCAGAAAATTTGCCAAATCCAGTTTGCTTATTGAATAAAAATTTTCTATCTGGATCAGATTGACTTCTTTGGAAGCTTTCCGGGATTGCAATTGAAGATAATCTGCTTTTGATAGTGTTCCGGTTTCATATCTCACTTTTGCGATCTCCAGTTGTATTTCCGATGATTGCAAATCTTTTTGAGCAGTTTCCAGCAAATCATGGCTTTCCAGAACAGAGAAATATTTGGATTCTACTTCTGCGATAGTTTCCAATTTTTTATTAATATAAGTTGCATCTGCCATTTTTGCTGCATCATTCTGGATTCGAGAGCCCAGCCATATCTTTCCACCATTGAAAATAGGTTGCGAGATCGTGTATCCATAGGAGCGTGATTCCTCTGCTGTGGGACCAACTCCCATTCCGAATCCAGGTTCATACTCCGTATAGGTTCCATCTAAAGTTGCTGAAGGTATCAACCCTATAGTCGATTTCCAGAAATCGTATTTTGCAGATTTTTTTGCGTGTTCTTCTGCCAGAAGATCGGGATTGTTTTTGAGTGCTATTTCTTTCGCATCTTTCAAGGTTAGAACTTCAGCATTCAAACTAAAACATAATGCAGCAAAAGCTATTGTTAAAATTATTCTTCTCAAATTTCCTCCTCTTTCAGGAACACAAATTCATTTTCAGGTTTTAAGACTTCATTTTTAAGTTTGTTAAGAGTTCGCTTTTGTGCTTTATGCATCTCTTCACCCATCTCTATTAAGATCAGAATATAAAAGGGAATATTCTTTTTTTCTTCTTCCGAAAAATCACATTTTTCTTTGTGATGTTTTGCATGATGCGCTATTTTTTCTAATCGTTTATCCAGAAGTTGAAGAAAAAGTTTTCTGCTTATCCCTTTTCCCATAAAAGATGTTGCCATCCAGAAATCACTATTAAGTTCGCTATTAGATCCAAGGAAGTATTCTAAGATTTCCCGGAAATATTGGATTCCCTTTTTTGTTATTGTGAATACCTTACGTGGTGGATTGTTTCCTTCTACAACTTGTTTACCTGAAATATATATTTTTGTTTCCAATCGTTGTAAAGCTTTATATATGGAAGGCATTTTAATTCCAGCCCACACATCGAGTGCATGCATTTTTGTGAACTGGATTATTTCGTAACCATACATCGGTTTTCTGTTCAAAAACCCCAGTATGACCAGGTCTGATCTATTCATTAGAAACCTCCTTTCCAATTCATTTTTTCATCTATACAATATAGACAAAATAAATTCAGGAATACTGCGTTTTAAAATATTTCCTTTTCTACTATTCCACTTTTGAGTACCGAATAAAATAATGAGGGAGTTGCTGTCAAGTAGATTATTGTAAAGTAGAATAATATAAATTATTTTTTATGAAAAAAACCGTTCTAATAAAGGAAAATCCCGTAGATAAATAAATTCAATTAAAACGAAACATCAATTGAATTAGCAATTTTAAAAACTACATGGATATTTGAGGGTTATTATTTTTCAGTTATTTTAAATACGACTCCTCCGGGATCGGGACAGCACAATTTGTTCATTTCCACAATGTACTTATCTTCTTTAATATCGAGCTGCTTATTTATCAGGAATGGAATAAGACTCTGGATTGCAAACATACATATCTCTTTATTATCAGGAATCATAAGTTTACCCTTTCCTGTTACATAGAAGGTATCTCCGGGTTTCAACTTGGCTCCGCAATGGTCTATTACCCTTTCTACTACAACTTTTAATTCTTTCATAACATCCCCCGTTTATTATTCTTCAATTATCCTTAAAATATTCTAAAACAATTAAAAGGAATATATTTAAAGTATGCAAGAATTTTTTTCTTGACACATAAACCGCAGATTGGTTTCTGTCGCAGAGTAGTTTGCAATACAAACTCGATATTGTAAAATTACTGAAAAATAGTGGAGGCGAAAATGACAGGAAATCTTGATTTGAAAGAAGTTGAATCAAAGGCTTATAACAGTATTAACCAGGATGGTCTATCGGAGCTGGCAATGGGAATTGCATTTCTTTGTATGGCTGCATTTCTATATGTGTATGTTTTTTTGAATGAAGAAGTAACAATGTACATAATACTACCGGCAATATTAATAGGATCTTTGTTACAACGAATGAGAAAAAAGTATACTTACCCGCGTGTAGGATATGCAGATCTTAGATCCCAAAAAAGAAGAATGGTAGTTCTAATTCTTCTTATTGCGTTTTTGTTATTGGGAATATATTTTTTTATAAATTATAACAAATTATATCTGACAAGAGATTATTTTTCCCATACACTTTTGTTTATTGGGCTGTTTTTGAGTGCTGCCTACATTTACCGGGTTGTTCATTATAAGATCAACAGGTTTATAATTTATGCAGTTGTAGCAATACTCAGCCTTATAGGAACACATCTCTTCCCCATGCGTGGAATGTTACGAGTATTAATAATGTTTACTTGTCTTGCATTATTTCAAATCCCAATTGGTTTGATAATATTCTTTAAATTTTTAAGGAAATATCCGGTTCTTCAAGATGAAACAACAGAAAATTGATCAGGATTGCTAAAGTCAGATGGAGGATGAAATGCCTGAAAATCCAAATGAAAAACTGACAATCCTGAATGATATAGATAAAGTTATTCATGAACCAGCCAGGTTACTGATTCTTGCTTATCTCTCGGTAGTGAAGAATGCTGACTTTCTATTTATGATGAACCAAACCGGGCTTACTCGTGGCAACCTTTCCTCGCATATGAGCAAGCTGGAAGTTGCAGGATATATCGAAATTAAAAAAGAATTTGTATATAAAATACCGCGTACACTTCTAAGCTTGACAAAAGAAGGAAAGAAAGCTTTTAAAAACTATCGGCAGAATATGAAACAGATGCTGGAGAGTTTACCAAAGTAGGGCATGACTTCCAGACATGCCGATTATTCGTTATGAATAAAAAAAACAGGTTCGCTCGGAGATCGAACCCTACAGTAAGGTAGGCTGTACCTAAACGCTATTAAAATATGCCTTTGCGAGATCCGACTCATCAAGGCGTGGCAATCTCAGGTAATAGAGTCCTATTTCATCAATAGCATTTTCTTTGTCTTCTCAAAGTTACCAGACTTCAATCTGTAAAAATATATTCCCGATGAAACCTGTCTTCCATTTTCATCCATGCCATCCCAAATAACACTTCTCGTTCCCAACCCCCCGTTTGGGAACAATTGAAGAGTTTTTACTTTCTGTCCTTTAAGATTATAAATATCAATTGTCGCAAACGAGAACGTTTGCGTTACGTTAAAACTAATTGTTGTTGTTGGGTTAAATGGATTGGGATAGTTGGTCAGGATTATGTTTAGAGTTAAAAGTTCATTATCAACTCCCACCAGCAGTTTTTCAACAACGTTGGAAAAGGCGGCTTCTGCTTGAAGTCCATTTGAATAAATCGCTACAACTGCATATTGATAAAAATCCGGCTCCAGTAAAATCCAGTCTGTATCGATAAAAGACGTATCGGCAGAACCTTCGCAGATCAAATCCCAGTAAGAGGGAGCGGAATTGTTAATTTCCAGGAAACGATAAATATCATAAGATTCCAAATCTCTCTCATCGGGCGTGGGTGAATTCCATGTTATCGAAACTTCAGTATTTTCCACATTCACCACAGCCAATACATCAGTAGCAGGATAAGCAAGTTCATACGGCTCAACTGTAAAAAATTGTGGAGTAGTTGCAGTTTCAATATCAGTTGCTGTCCAAACTGTGTATCGGATACAATAATTTGGTGAACCTATTTCAGGAACAGCCCACTGAAAACGACCATTGTTAGGCAAACTATCTGAGATGGTTGTCCAGGGACCATTATTTCCATTAATGGAATAATCGAGTTTAACAAGTGATGAATCTACTTCAGGCACGGCAGAGACCCAATCAATGAATTGGATAGAGTTTTGAAGGAATTTCTCATTTCCGCGTGGAAACATAGGTGTTATTGTTAAACTATCTACTGTAGAAGTTTCTTTATAACAATATAAATGATTTTGATAAGATGGCCAAGAACCTTCCTCAGCGACCAATACTATATCTGGAAAGCCATTATGGTCAATATCACCTCCTACTCTAAAGGCTTTAAAATAACCAAAAGGTGGTGTGTAAAACTGAGCATCTTGAGTCCAGTTTCCTGTTCCATCACCAAGCCATAAAGTAAATGTTCCGTAACCAAAAGCACATACATCTATGTATCCATCAACATTCATATCATATAGTTGAGTTGATCCATAATTACCCACTGTCGGTAGATTTCCCGAAAAATCAATCCAAAGTTCTTCTGTTTCATCCCAAACCCAAATTTCTATTCCTTCATTACTATTAATATAAGATAGGTCTTCCCCACCATCATTATCAATATCACCTAAAGCTGTACCATTACGTCCCATTGTACCTGAAGAGGGTAGATTCGCATCGTTAAGGACAAAATTTCCTGTTCCATCACCAAAATAAACCGTTCCATATTGATGTTTAACAGCAAAATCCACATTACCATCCTTATTGATATCACCAAAATCTAAATCCATAGTAGAATTTCCACCAAGAAACCCGAAACTCTGTAGCCAACTTCCATCACTTTGATTAAGATATATATGCACTCCAGCACCAGAACCAAAGGAGTTACTCCCGATATCTAAATCTCCATCATTATCCACATCTGCGAAGTCTGTGCCAAACATACCCCAGGTTTCACCATTTGTTGCTAATCCATCATCCCACGGCGTCCAATTCATCCCGGTTCCATCTCCTAATGCAACTTCAATAAGCTGATCTCCAAAATCATTACCCGAATAATTGTGATGCATTGCATAGCCAACATCCAAAAGACCATCATTGTTGACATCTCCTACTGCAATTCCACCATAGCCAAAGTTTCCATTTTGATATACATTCCAATTGCCATTCCCATCACCAAACCAGACCATAATTCCATGTTGGTCAGTATTTATATAAGGTGAACCATGATCTCCAATAGAGAGGATATCAATATTTCCATCTGCATTTATATCAGCAAATTCCATTTCCGTTCTTCCACCTTCGAATTCAGGGTAATTCAATCCATTAGAACTTTCAGTATACTCTAAACTTAATAAATTTACAGCAAAAAATAACAAAAATAGATAAAAACTTAATTGTTTCATTTTTACTCCTTTAATAAAGATATCTTTATCTTTTATAAGTTGGTAATAGTAATTAAGTTGTGTCAACTAATTAATTATGGATAAATAAGTAAATGCTGTGAAATAATGCGTGTAAGTGTAGAAAAGTGAAAGGATTCAATCGTCTCGATCGAACCCTACATCGCTCCCAGAGGACCCCATATAAACAGCAAATGAACAATAGTACCGCCATAAATAATGCGATTCACATCTTCTTTATACGGTGTTCCTTTTAATACTAAAGAACAGCCAATTATTACAGCTCCCCATATTATTGCACTTGCTATTATCAAATAACCGATTTTACTCTTCTTCATAATATTCTCCTTTTATCTTAATATTGTTATTTATCCAACATAATTCTCTAAAAGTACAAATCTTAAGCAAGCGAAATGTTCTTTCCTGTCAAAGATATTTTCTAATTGACTCATAAATTATATTTAAGCAAATTCGATTCTGTTCTCATAAAAAGGAGCACCAAATGATCATTTATAAAAACAGTACAAAAGGAATAAAACCCGAACAATTAAAGGATTTTTTTGTAGGATGGACTCATCAACCTTCAAACGAGACTCACCTGCAGATCTTGCAAAACAGTGCCTTTGTAATTCTGGCAATTGATGATAGAACTGAACAGGTGATAGGTTTTATTAATGCCATATCAGATAAAATATTGAGTGCCTATATTCCACTTCTGGAAGTTTTGCCGGAATACCGGAAACAGGGAATTGGAAAAGAACTCATAAAGAGAATGTTAGATGAACTGAGTAACCTTTATATGATAGATCTTTGTTGTGATGAAACGCTAAAACCTTTTTATAAAAAGCTTGGTCTCTCTCCCATGCCGGCAATGGGTAAAAGAAATTATGAATTTCAAAAAGGTAATCTTTAGTTGTTTGAAACGGATTGGAATTTCTACATATCGCTCAAGCATGTCTTTGCGAGACCTGATCTATCAGGTCGTGGCAATCTTAATTCTTTTTAAAATCCTTTGCAGTAAGCCCAAGCTTGCCTGCTGCAAGCAGGGCTTATAAATTCCCTTTCAATGAAAGGGAAACGTAGAAAAGCAAGAAGAAACTTCTTTCATATATTCTCATGTTCTCCCTTAGTCATAAGGGAGATAGTAAAGGGATTCCCTTACAAAGCAAATCCTATCTCAGCTTCAAAGTATCTTTCAGAATCCCTTGCAGTAAGCCCAAGCTTGCCTGCTGCAAGCAGGGCTTATAAATTCCCTTTCAGCGAAAGGGAAACGTAGAAAAGCAATAAGAAACTTCTTTCACATATTCTCATGTTCTCCCTTAGTCATAAGGGAGACAGTAGAGGGATTCCCAATCACACAAAAAACACTCGAATTATCCACTTCTACGATTTCCGTAACAACATTCAAACCCGATGTAAGCGAAAGAAACTCATCAGATGACACCGTGGTTGCCCTGAAACCGTCTTTACATACAATAACACCATCTCCGGTTTTTTCTTGGTCTATCTCGCCTATGCAGCCATGCTCCGCCTGAAGCTGAAACCACTTTAAACGCTCTTCCCAGAATTTATCCGCATAACTGGAAAAAAGCACCTTTCCCCCGCTCCGAGTTACACGCACAGCTTCTTTTATAAGCTCTTGTTTATCCACATGAAATGCTGAGATCCCGTTTTGAATACAGAGCACCACATCGAACTCTCCATCCGCAAATTCCATATTTATCGCATCCATTTCATAAAGTTCCAGGGATTTATCTTTTATAAGCTCCCGCGCAAGCTTAATGCTCTCCTGTGAAGTATCTATGCCCACAATTTTATTTGCTTTACCAATTAGCTTTTGCAGGACCCTGCCATAACCGCAGCCAAGCTCCAGGACTTTATCTTTAGGATTCATGTAGGTTAATCCAAACTCGATCTCAGCTTGCAGGTACTGCTTAACTCTGGGTGAAACTACTTCGTAGCATTTCTGCAAAGTTGATGATGATAGTTTTGAAGAGTAATAATTATTCATGGTTTTCTAATTTCCAAATTTTACTATCGTGTTAAATTATTATATTAATAGGTCTTTAATTGACTTTCTTACTCTGAAATGAATTTCGAACATAGTTTTCCCTGGTCATTTTTTCTGCTTTAGTCTTTTCCATTCACTCTCCCTGTCGAGTGCATCAAGAAACATTGACCTCGGCTTCTCAGTTAATTCTTGCCCATGTGATATGTTGCGGGGACGTTTGTAGGAGTGGAAAAGATAGAGCCTTTCTTTGGCGCGGGTCATTGAGACATACAAAAGCCTTGCCTCTTCTTCAATGTTTTTACTCCTTGGATTTGGTACTACATCATCTTCTAACCCCACAATAATTACAACCTGAGCTTCAAGACCTTTAGCTTTTCTCATGGTCAACAATTGAGCTGAAGTTGAACCAAATGGCTGTTCGGCCTGAATAAGTTTTACGATATCCGTAATATCGGCAGCCATATCGGAAGGATTTATCCATATCCCTGTCAGAAATGCCAACTGTTTTGCGAATTCTCCACGATTATCTCTTTTAAAATCATTATAGGATTTTTCCATGGCAAGAAGAGCATCTCTTATTTTTTTCAAGGTCTTGTTAGGGTCATCAAGATTCTTTATGACCAAATAGAGATCATTATTTTTATCAACTGTGTTCCATAGCGTTGCGATTTCAGTTTCTTCTTCAATTCTATTTTTAATTGTTTCTTCATTGGACCTTCCATCTTTACTCGCTCCGGCAACATGTGCAATACCTTTATTTATGAGGATTTCGATAACCAATCTTGTCATGAAATTATCATCTGTCTTTTGAATCCAATCAATAAAACTTTTGGCTATTCCTACCCGATCAGGTAATAAATCTATAGAACAATTATGTGGTACTTGTCTTCTCGTTAAAGCTTTTATTAGTAATGGGAAAAATTCTTTCTTTGGTGCTAATATCAATACAGTTTTCTTTTGTTGAATAGCTTTTTGGGTTATGCCGGCAACAAATTTTGCTTCAGTAATCTCACTTGCCATATGCCAAATATTTGGTTGATCACCTATTTCCTTATGATACTCCAAATCATGTTTTCCTGTCCAATCTGGATAATGCTTTTCCAGAATCTTAAAGGAATCATTCATTATATTTTCATGACATCTTCTGCTGTGCGCTAGGGTTGTTACCTCAGCATTCGGGAAATCATCCCTAAAACGTAGGATGAATTTAGGATCTCCACCACGAAAAGCATAAATGCTTTGCGCATCATCTCCAACGGCAAAGAGGCCTGCGCGGTTTTCCCTACTCAGTAATTCAATCATTTTAAATTGCGCTTCATTGATATCTTGATATTCGTCAACTAAAAGATGTTCAGTTTGGGTCTGGTATTTTTCAAGGATGTCTGGATATTTTTCAAGGATTTGGCAGGCAAAATGGATTTGGTCATCGAAATCTATGTAATTGCATTTCGACATTATTTCACGGTATTTGTCGCATATCTGACAATATTTCTCTCCCGGAGATTCACTACAATCCCCGCAGGACTTACATTTTGAGGAATCTAAGCTATCGTTTTCAGTGTGTCCAAGGATCAAAGCCGCATCCCTGAACAGCAACCGTTTTACTTCTTCCGAATTCTGAACTTCCAAGTCGGTTTTATTGAGCTTTACAAAGTGTGGCTTTTCCTTAACTATACTGAGCCCTAAGGAATGCATTGTAGAAATGAACGGGAGATTGTCCCAAGGTATTTTGAAGTCTCCGTCAGGTTTTAAAAGCTCCTCTACCATATGCCTACTTGCATCCCTACCAAATGTAAGAACAGTAATCTTGTTCTTATCAACCCCTCTATCTATTAAGCGTGTGATACGATCAGCCAATAAATAGGTCTTTCCTGCACCAGGTCCAGCAATAACAAGGGTTGGAGATTTAAAATGCTTAACGATCTCTTCGTAGTCAATTAAAGGCATAATTTCCCCTTTCAAATTTAACTCAGCACCCGTTCTTCAACTTCCTCAGAATCTTAATATTATTTTATATAAGTCTATAATGCATTATTTACAACTATATACTTTTTTTTCTAGTATTGTTAACAAATCATCTATATCTTTCATTATATTTTCAATTTTCTCATTTATCTTATCGTATTCACTAAATCCCTTTGTTGTTAACTTATCTTGATTTTCCACTAATGCTTTTTTCTTTAATTTTTTTCCCGAATCACATAATGAATCTGCCTTCTTCCTTATAGTAATTATAATATCCTTTATCTTTATTCTGTATTCTTCTTCAATCATTTCAATTTTCTTATTCATTTTCCCATTACTCCTTTAATGATTTCTAAAACTGTTGTATTTGATTGAGGCTCTGGCTCATTGGTTAAATATCCAGTTTTCTGAGTAGAAAATATCGTTTGTGCTGCATGCAATAAAACAGCGTCCTTTACCTGTTTATCTTTAGTTGCGTTTATAAAGGTTTCAAATGTTTGAAGAGCATTTTGTCGATGTTTATTTAACACACATCCATGTCGATGTGCTTTATAGTTTTTATTGCATGAGTATACAAAATATGATAACATTGTGAATATTATCAGTTTAGAGAAAGATAAGTTAATAATCGTTGAAGTGGGCAAATTTGCAAAATCCTTATAAGGTATAAGAAATAATATAGATATGCTAAATGCAATCGTAATAATTATTGATATAATGAACATTATTAACCATGATTTACTTGCTTTTTTGTGGTTATTTGATTCATTAAGAAAAATACTTTGATGTTTTGATACTCCAATTTTTGCTGAGGCTTCTTCCGCTGCTGATAATATAGAATTTATTTTTTCATTAAATCCCTTTTCTATTTTATCAACTTCACTAATTTTATTTTTTAATTCATTAAAATATGAATTAATTTCATTCTTTCTTTTTTTTAAATTTTCTTGTGGTCTTAATAATGAAATTATTGGTGATAATGATGTAAATAAGTGAAAATATAGTTCATCTGCTTTTCTTATTATTGAACTTCTTATGGTTTGAACATTTGCTAGATTATTATTTACATTAAAATTTCTTATATTTTCAATTTCTTGTTTATATTCATTAAACCTTGGTAGTATTATTTGTATTGTTTTATCAGGAATTTTATTGATATCACTTTGGGATAAATCGAGTAATAATTTTCTAATTTTATTAATAACTACTTCTGTGTTTTCAAAACTAAAAGCTTTTCCTAGTTCTTCAATTCTACTTAAATTGTTTATTTCAATCTCTAGAATTTTTTTTAGTTCATTTTCTAAGTTTTTTTGTATTGGTGTTAATTGTTTATTCATTTCTCCTCCTAAATTATTTTAACTGCTTTCATCGAAACATCAATCCTGGCATTTACAGCATCCTGGATTATTTCCTATTGATTTTTCTCTTTTCTTTTCTTGTTTCGTTTTAGCCAGAATTTCATTAAAAATATACCTAATATTATAGCTAATACGCTAATAACCATGTTATATATGTATGTCTCTGTTTCATATAGTGGGCTGAAAATGCTATAAATTCCGCCGACTAACCACAATGAACCAAAGAACATACATAAAACAAAATAGAGAATTTCAATTATAACTGCTTTTAATTTTTTCATTCTACTCTCCACATATCACAAATTGTGATATGTTTAAGGTGTTAAAATGGAACATTAATTTGAGGTGCCAAATTGGCACTTCAAGATTTCAATTCCACCCCAAACTTGAGGTCACAATTTGTGACTTCAAGTTTTTATTATCTATAATCCTAATGATTTATCTATTTTAGTTTTAGTTATAGACAGCACTTCCGCTGTTTTCACGTTCAGGAGTTTCACATATAGTTCAAAGCACTCTTCTTTCTCAAATAACTCACCGGCTATCAGCATATCTGCACCCACTATTTTTCCCACCTTCACCGCTTTATTTAGATCGGTAAGCCCCGTAAGCTGCAGCTTCTGCTCTTCTATTATCTTCTGCAGGTCATCCCGTTCAATAGCTTTAAAAGTTTCAGCCTGGGAGAAGGCAAACAGCAGGTTGGCTGTAAAATATTCAGCATTCACCTTAAGTTCATCTTTGGAACACATTATAGGCAGTACTACAGCAGGTGTATTATCCGGTATTTTCATGGAAGAATAGTCACTTAGCTGGGTAATAGCCATGCCAAATAATTTTTCCAGGGTCACTTTGTTCTCTTCATCATCTATCTTGGTAGCCTGCAGGTATTCATCTCCACCGGATAGGGGTTTTCCTAGGTAATTATGCAGTTCCTCTTTCACTTTACGAATTATAATTGCTTCCAGCTTATCGGTCTGGAAATTTTCGCCGGTGTGGTGACTAACGCTGCCGGGAGCACCACCCTCGCTTTCACCTTTTTCTCCATAGGTAAGAAAAACATAGTTGGCAAATGTATATTGCGAGATCTGGCGAAGTACATATTCCCCACTCAAAGGTAATCCTCCTGTGCCAATGCTGAAGAGTTTTACGCCTTTTCTTTTGGCATCGTGAACAGCATTTACATAGGTGTAATCCTGTTCATAATCCAGGTGAGGCGGAGCATCGGTGATGATGAAGGCTAATCTCACTCCATTTTTTCGCCAGGTAATTTTGGTGAGTGCATCCTCCAAGGCAGCTTGCAGGTTTTCCGGTCCATCTCCTCCGCCGCCGGATACTACCGTAGATAATTGTCTCTGAAATTCAGAAAGGCTATCATTCAAGGGGATCACTTTGGTATTATATGCATCAGAGATATCCCTGTATAATACCAATCCGTAACGTATATCAGGAGATGGAGAAATCTCGGAGATATTCAGGTTAATGATCTCGATGCTGTTACGAAGCCGCTCGATCTCTTCTCCCATACTTCCGGTGGTATCCAGCACGAACAGGATATCGAGCGGAATATTATCCGCTAATGCTTTCTGGATATTTGCAATTGAAATATCCAGTTCACGTTTCCCCTGCCTGTAGATCATCACCTCTTCCGTTATGCCGGAATATTCTACTTCCAGCCTGTATTCATCTATCTTTTTATCATACTCCGTGGGAAAGAAAAGATAGCGTCCGTCAGCATAGGATAATCCGCTTTCCAGTTTTTCTTTTCCTGCAAAGATCTGCAGTTTTGCATCCGGCAGAGATTTTCCCTGTCCGTCTTTTATATTCAGTATAATTCTTTCGGTTATATGAATTGGAAGTGATACTACCCTCCTTCTGTATTTCGCTAAGAAATTCAAGAAATAATTGAATTGTTTATTATCATCCACAAACCCGGCTCTCAATCCGGAATATGAAGATGCTTTAACTTTGGATTTGTATGTTTCTAAGGTTGTTTTTTCTATTGTGTCAATAACCTCTTTTGAATCATCCTTTTTTGTATCGGAAACACCCATTTCTTCAACGGGACGAGAAACTTCTTCTTCTGTACCACTCCTGATTTCCTTATCTTTCGTTGTTGGAGAAGTTGTTGTACCCTTTATTTTCATCTCAGGTTCGTAAGTTGATTCCAGGAGTTCGTCAATATCACCTTTTTCACCACTTCGCGTTTCTTCACCTTCTTTTTTGATAGTAGTTTTGTGAGTCTCTTTAACTTCTTCAACTAGCCTGGTAAGGTTAAAGTTCAGCATGGTAGTTATTTTAGATTCAATTATTACATCTGTTATTTTCACAGTTTTAAAACCACTACTTCTACAAATAACATCATATTTTCCCGGTGGAATATGTTTAATTACATAAGTGCCGTCTTTTTTCGATTGAGTTGAAAATTTTGTTTCTTCTATGAGTATATTTGCTTTTGAGACGGGTTCCCCTTTTTTATCTGTGACTTTTCCTACTAGCTTTCCTTTATCGTCGGTTATTTTTTCGGTTAGTTTCTCTTTGGTATCTCCCAACAATAATGAGCAGGTAAAAAGCAGCATCACTAATATTGTAATTATTATCTTTTTCATTCTTCCTCCTGTTCTCTGTGAATTTGTTTTTATCTTAAGATTGGAAATTCAGTAACAGGGGTTTTTTAGTCAATTGTTTTTATATTTTGTAGGGTGGGTTGTCCTCAATACGCTGATGAATCTCTATGGAATCCCTTGCTTTAAACCTAAGCTTGCCTGCTGCAAGCAGGGCTTATAAATTCCCTTTCAATGAAAGGGAAATGTAGAAAAGCAAGAAGAATCTTCTCTCTGCGGCATCTTATGATCCCTTTTAATAAAAGGGATTAGCAGGGATTCCCTACATACCAGACTTTAATATCATCTCGATCTCTTTCTTGATTTTTGCTACAATTTTATCTGTATTTTCTATTACTTCGCGGTTTCTAAAGTGGATCACTTTAATATTGAGAGATGCAATATAATTATCTCGTTCATCATCATATTCTTTGCCTGTTTCTGTGTAATGCTGGTCTCCGTCGATCTCGATGCATAACTTCAATGCCGGTGAATAGAAATCTGCGATGTAAGAACCAATACCATATTGCCTGTAAAACTGGATACCATGCAATTGTTTCCGGCGGATCTTCTGCCAGATCGTTTTCTCTGCCAGTGTCTGATTATTTCTTAATTCCTTTCGTCGTTCTTTTAAAGCAACTGTGTTAAATATGCGTGGCATTATTATTCCTTTTAGAATCCCTTGCAGTTCCCTTTCAACGAAAGGGAAACGTAGAAAAGCATGAAAAATTTTCTTTCCGCAGCATCTTATGATCCCTTTTAATAAAAGGGATTAGTAGGGATTCCCTACAACAAAAAACGGGCTTTCGCCCGTTTTATTCTTCGTCTTTTTCTTCCGCTGCCGGTTGCTTTTCCTTTTTGAATAGATGATGCTCAACAAAGGGTGGTCTGGGATGCTTCTTCACGTTATAGTGCGAGCTGAATAGTATCTTACACAAGATGATAAGCATAAATGCCTGCCAGTAAGTAATTGTCTGCACGTTGAATATCTCGCTGATAGTAGCATTCCACAAAAGCTGCACGACCCAGCCGAAAAGAAATACAAGACCGATCCCACCCAATATGAACAGCGGAATTAATCGTTTGTGTTTTGGTTCCATTTTATCCTCCTTATTTATTTATAATTTTCTTCATGTTTTTGAATAGATCGTAAAGTGTTGATTCTGTAAGAAATCGAATTCTTTCTTAAATATATATCCGGCTTCATTCATCTCTTGTTGTATGATCTCTTTTAAAACATAATGTTTAAATATCCTCAGGAAACTAAAAGGTTTTCCCCGACCGTATTCAATAACAATGATCTTACCTTCTGACTTCAGATATTTTTGTAAGTCTTTAAAATACCTCATTCGATTTTTAAGGTGGTGGGTTACGTTACGCATAAAAATAAAATCCAGACTATTTTTTGGAATATTTAAACTGTCACCAGATGCAATCGTTGGGATAATATTATCCAATCCCTTTGCATTTGCGCTATTCTTAACAAAATTCAATAAATTTGAATTTGTATCGACTGCATAAACTTTTCCTTCTTCTCCAACTATTTTTGCAAATCTCAGGGAAAAATAACCGCCACCTGATCCAATATCGGCGATATTCATTCCGGGTTTCAATGATATAGCTTCTAAAATTTGATCGGGTTTATTTTTCGGATCAGAAGCTTTCTTATTAAACATTTTAGCAAATCCGTTTTTCATTTTACTCTCCACATTAAACTTCAATTGCAGGACTTATAGTGAATTTATTACCTTTTATCAGATCCCTTAATAAAATGAAAAAACCCAGGCAGGGTATCAAATTAAGATAGTTCAACCAGCTATCGTCTGCTTCTTCCGACAAATTCAGTTTTTCTGCTGCCTGCAAAAGTATCTTTACTTCCAGATCTTCGGGAGCTTTATATAATCCTTTAAATAATATCTGTTTCCTAAACATATTACACCTCTTTAACTAATTTCATGTTTTGCTGAAGCATCTTTCGCAAGTGATGAATGGCATACCTGTAACGGGAAGCGACGGTATCGCGACTTTTTTCTTTTACACTGCTTATCTGTTCAAAGGTCATCTTTTCGAAAATGTGCAGATGCAGAACATCATAGAAATCCGGTTTTTCTTTTGCCAGTTTTACCAGTGAATTCTTAAGTTCTGCTTCGCTCACCGGGGATTCTTCTTCATCTTCTATTTCTTTGTCCGGAACATCGTAATCCGGCTTTAGCAAAATGGTTTTTTCATGACGGCTGGTATTTCTCAGCAGGTTCAAAGCTATGCGGAAAAGGTAAGCTCCGGGATTTTCTATCTCCCGCTTGGAAGCTGCATCGATGAACTTAACGAACGTTTCCTGGAAAAGATCATCGGCACTTTCTCTGGCCCTGTTGCACAGGAATGTATAAAGTGAATTTTTGTGCCTGTCATAAAATTTGTGGAATGCATCCAGATTCCCATTGCTATATTCCAGTATTAATTCCCTGTCCGTCATTTTACACTCTCCGTCCTTTCACCTATTAAGACACAAAAAGGAGGTTTTGTGTTTAATTTTTTTTCTTTTTATATATTTTGGATGTCAATGAAATAAGTTGATGAGTTGGAGAGGGTTGTCCTCAACACACCGAGAAATCTCTTAGAATCCCTTGTAGTAAACCTAAGCTTGCCTGCTGCAAGCAGGGCTTATAAATTCCCTTCCAATGAAAGGTAAATGTAGAAATGCAAGAAGAAACTTCTTTCTATGGCATCTCATGCTTGTCAGCAAGCCTATGGCTTGTAAACCTTGGGCTGATTCCCTTTTGATAAACTTGTGCGCCTGTGGAGTAAGGGATTAGCAGGGATTCCCTACATCACTTTCCGTCTTCGTCCTGAAAAAAGGACTACGCCGGACAAGTCGAAAGAACTCCTCTGTAAGATTCCTCGCAAAGACGGAGAGTGTAAACACAAGAGAACCTCTTCCCGGTTTCGAGAAGAGGTTCATTATAGAAATTCATTCCATAGGGGAAGGGATTGAATTTTCTATTTTTTCTTTAGACCTCACACGTTCAATGTAGAAAGCTTGACAAGGTTACATATAAAAAATTTTTCGGTTCTTCTTTAAGTATTATAAATAAGGAATAAATAAAATATATGGAAAATAAGAAATGGCACTTTAACATCTTGCAGGCTTGCACAGGATTAAGCCTGATGCTTTCTTTGAATATAATGGATATTATGCCTGTATTACATAAAGGCGCTGCTAGGAATATATCTGCTCATAAAGCAGAATATACGATAACTGCTGATGATAGTTCCCGAAAAAGTGAAGTAAAAAAGATAAAAAATAAGATAAAACATCTTCTTCCTGAAATGGATATTACAAAGCTGGATGAGTTAGCTGGAGCAATATACGATAATGGTTATGAATACGATCTCGATTTCGACTTGCTGGTTTCCATTGCTTTCCAGGAAAGTGAATTTGTACAGAAAGCTGTTTCTCCTGCCGGTTGTCTGGGATACTTTCAGATAAACGTGAAAGCTCATCCTGTAGATCTGAACAGGATCTATGACGCCCATTACAACACCGCTCTTGGCTGTAGGGTGCTCACCTGGAAGATCAGAGCTTATAAAGGTAACATGCATAAAGCACTGGGTGCATATAGCAACTGGACGCCTGATTACGCAAAACAGGTTCTACAAAGAAAGGAAAGATTAAAAAATATAGCTATTTAAGCAGACTTGCGAACTCTAATAAAACTGGAAATAAAAATAACTCCCAATAAAAAACTAAGAAATAATAAACTCGATTTCAAGCCGAAAACAGGTATAATAATAACTCCTACTAAAAGTCCGCCTGTTGTTGCGCCTAATGAATCCAGGAAATAGAAAGTACTGCTGCTGGATATTTTTTCTTTTTTGAATTTTCTTTTCAGCAAAATGGAAAGCACTGCTCCTTCCATGAAGGCAAAAAGAAAATTGAACCCGAAATATGTGATCAAAAACAGTTTACTATCAAATACAAGGATCAGTAAACCGATCAGTAAGGCGTTGAGCATTAACAAAATTTTGAGTGGTACAGTCAGCGCTTTCCCAGCAATGAATCCGGCAGTAAGACCCAGCATAAACACACTCGTAAAGATAAACACCGCCCAGAAAGCAAAGCCAAAGTGCACCTGGAATAAGTTTATCAATATCAACTGCATCACGAAATTGACCAGACTTACAATAAATATACTAAAATCTGTTCTGAAAAGACGTGACCTGCTGATAGTACTGGCTAACATGCTTGTAAACATCAATACTGCAAACACACATATAAATGAAAGGATGAAATGTTTTTTTATGAATTCAATATATTTGTCACTTCGTATTCCCAGCTTTCTGGTCCACATGCGCAAAGTGGCAAGGTAAGCAACAGGATTGCCAAGATTGTTTATTTGAGGAGCTTTTTTGGTAATTGCAGAGATCATCTGCTTTTTTCTCAGTTCATTACACTTTTCAAAGATCACCGTTTCATTGAACCAGGTACGTTTTCTCAATATACGGGAAGACAGAATTTCAACATTATTGGAAATGAAATCGTTACTGCTTCCAATAAAAATGTTTTTTACAGAAGGAATTAAAATCACATTGGGAAAAGATCGTGAGAATGTATGATATACTGTTGCATTCAATTCCTCGATGTCGGGAGTCATAAAATTGGTTCCACTGCTCAGGGTTATTGCTGCAACAGACGAATCTACCGACATCCTGCTTTTTATCAGTTCAAAGAAATCCTCAGTATAAAACCTGTTTAAATTCAGTGAAGAAGGATCGGGTACATCGATTAAAATAAGATCGTACTTTTTGTCTGTTGAGTTTAGGTAATCAACTACATCTTTATAAATATAATTAACCAGTGAGTCGCTTTTTGCCTGGCGGGTAATATTCTTATCCAGTTCCAGGTAATCGATCTGCGAAACAGCAGGATAGAGTTCTATCTCATCGATAAAACCGTTCAATAAACCGCCTACCAGCAGGATATTCTGGGGAGCCGGATGCTGCAGCATTACAAAATGTACTAATTGCTGAGCATAGATATCATTTTGTGAGTTGGCAAAAAGTTCACCATTCCAATAATAATTTTTCTGAAGGTTGCTGGAAGTAATATCCAGTCTTCCATAACGTGAATCACCTGTTAAAAGCAATTCTTGTGGTTCATACTTTTTTGCGTATATTTCTTGAAAGAATCTGCCTGAAAATGGCATGAATAAACAAAACAGGAGCAAAAAGATAATAATATATTTCCTCCTGAAAACATAAAAAACTATAGAAAGGATGATGATGTTCAAAATAATCAAAATGCTGAAATGTGGGAGGAAATGAATCCCTATAGCCAACAGGATGCCACCGCAGATAATTCCAGAACATTCCAGAATATAACCCAGGTGAACCGGCTGTTTTCTAGACGGTAGTTGTTTGCAAAGAAGTGGAAAAAGGAAACCGGTAAGCAGACTGCCCGGTAACAATACGATGAATGCCGTAAGGAATAATCCGGGAATATTTATCATCTCGCCAGATACGATAGCAAAGGCTTTTACCAGATGGGTTATAGAGAGAAATTGTGCAGGAATAATAAAACAGAGCATGATAAAAATAGCTGTAATGATCCTGTCCAGTTGTTTTTTCCCCAGGAAATATTTAGCGATCAGGCTTCCAATAGATACGAGAAATAACCACAGCGATAGATAAATAGCAAACACAATTTCGTTTCCGCGAACTTCGATGAGTAATTCACGTAAAAGAACCGTTTGCCCGATAATAGAAACACAACCCAGTAAAAGTAAAAGCAATCCTGTTCTTTTCATAGTTTCCTTACTTTTTTATTGTCTTTGCGAGATTTACCAGCCTAAAGCTGGAATCTTCTTGCATTACTTATGTTCCCTCTCTTTAATTAAAGAGAGGGACAGCAGGGTGAGTTTATCAAAACTCCCCGAAAATCTCTTCCCCGCAAAATTCACATTTGCCATTTTTAATATTGATTTTTTCCAAAGAATAACCCGAACGATCTATCAGTAGCTTTCCGCATTTGGGGCAATAAGTATCTTCTCCTATATTACCAACGTTACCAATATAAACGTATTTTAATCCCTCTTCCACGGCAATTTCATAAGCCATCTCCAGTGTTTTAACAGGCGTTGGCGGTCTATTGGTTAATTTATAATTGGGAAAGAATCGCGAAAAATGCAGCGGGTACTCATCCCCAATGTTTTCTTTTATCCACTTGCACATCGCTCTTATCATTATGGGGTCATCATTTGCCTGTGGAATAACCAGATTTGTGATCTCGAAAAACATTTCTTCTTCTTTGGCAATTTGTATTGTATTCAAAACGGGCTGCAGGGAACCTGTAGTATAAGTGGAATAAAATTCATCCGAAAATCCTTTCAGATCGATATTAGCCGCATCGATGTATTTAGCCAACTCTCGCAGTGGTTTTTCATTAATATATCCGCAAGTAACCATCACAGTTTTTAATCCTTCTTTTTTTGCCAGTTTGGCAATGTCCAGCATGTATTCATAAAAAATCGTGGGTTCTGTGTAAGTGAAAGCAATGCTCTGGCAATCGTATTCTTTTGCTAAGGCTATGATCTGCTCTGGCGTTGCCTGGTACGCAGTCGTTTCATTTGGTCGTGATTGAGAGATAGTCCAATTCTGACAGAAATTACAGCGTAAATTACACCCGACAGTTGCGATTGAAAGTATCTGAGATCCCGGATAAAAATGATATAAGGGTTTTTTCTCGATAGGATCGACATGAATTGCAACCGGCTGATTGTAAACAAGGGTATAGAGCTCTCCCCCGATATTTTGCCGCACACCGCAGGTTCCAACCTCATCTTCCTTTAGAACGCAGTTGTTCGGACACAGATCACAGCGGACATAATTACTTTTCAGCTTTTCATAGAACATTGCTTTATGCAGAAGTACAGGTTGCTTCTTGATTCCTGTAAGCAGGGTAATCAGCAAAATAACTAACAGTATCATTATGATCTTTTTCATGGATTTAGTTAGCTTTTTAATAATATGAATGTCAACATATTATTAAGAAATATGATTATTTTTCTTGTATAAAAAAGACGATAATTCTATTTTAGTCTCTGTAAAATGTGAGGTGCATATGAAAAAGTATATGAACATTTTGTTGATTTTCCTTCTTTTTTCCTGTTTATCTTCGCAAACGCGTGAGCCTGCGGTAGCCGGACGATGGTATCCCAAAGACCGTGATGAGCTGCAGGAAATGATGGATTCATTTTTTGAAAACATCGACCTGAAAGAAAACAGCGATCTCAATCCATTCGGTCTTATTTCTCCCCATGCTGGATTTGTCTATTCTGGTAAAGTAGCAGCTCACGGCTATTCACTACTGGATGGGAAAAAGATTGATACAGTAATTCTATTAGGTCCCAGTCATCATTATAGCAAAGATGTAGTAAGTATTTATAATGGCGATTTCTGTAAAACTCCCTTCGGTAGGATTCCAATAGATAAAGAAATTTCCAGTGAGTTAATAAAAGCAGATAAAAGGTTCGTTTTTAAACCGGAGATCCACTCTCCCGAGCATAGCCTAGAAGCACAATTGCCATTCCTGCAGTACAAATTGGAAAATTTCAAAGTGGTACTAATTCTTAATTCCACGAACGATCTTTCCCTGCTGGATAAATTAGCAGAAACCATTATCTCCATTGCAGAAGATACTGATAAAAAGCTTCTGTACATCAATAGCAGCGATATGTCGCACTTTCATAATTACAAAACCGCCAGCAAAATGGATCAGTATACCATCGATCTTATCCTGGAAAAGAAATGGGATAAATTGAGACAGGAAATTTTCTCGCGCAATTGTGAATTATGCGGCTATTTTGCGCTTTATCCGTTCCTGAAAATAATGCAGCATTTCCAGCATGATAATCCGGTTCTACTGAATTATGCCAATTCCGGTGATGTGTCCGGTGATATGAGCAGGGTAGTAGGTTATTGTTCCATAGTTTTTCCTAATACACCAGAAAATAAAGAGGAAGATAAAATGACACAAAAGGACAAAAAATTTCTTTTAGAATTGGCCAGAAAAAGCATTGAAAATTATTTGGAAAAAGGAAGTATCGTTTTCCCGGGCACACCCGAAAATTCTGATCTTGCTTTAGAGAGAGCGGTATTTGTTACACTGCACAAAAAAGGTAATCTGCGGGGCTGCATCGGGCATATGCAAGCCAAGATGCCACTTTATAAAGCGGTGGTAGAAATGGCTGTTTCTGCTGCTTTTGAAGATCCGCGTTTTATGCCGCTGAAAAATAAAAAAGAACTGGAAGATATCGATATCGAAATATCTGCACTCTCTCCTATGGAACGCATTTATGATCATGAAAAGATACGAATGGGAATCGATGGAGTATGGATAAGAAAAGGTTTTCGCAGCGGGGTATACCTGCCTCAGGTTGCTACAGAAACGGGCTGGAGCAGAACCGAATTCTTGGAAAGCCTGTGCAGCAGTAAAGCCGGATTACCCAGAGATGCTTATAAAGATCCCGATACGGAAATTTATATTTACCAGGTAGAGAAATTCAGCGAAGGAGAATTGAAATAAAAAACCCCCGAAAAAACCGGGGTAGGAAGTACATATTTGAATTCCTGCAAGCAGGAATTCGGTTACTTAGATCTCTTCTTCTATTTCAATTTCAATGGTTATATTATTAAGTTCTCTTCTAACTTTTTCCATTTCCTCTTGAACTTTTTTCATTTCCTCTTTTATGCCTGCTTTTTGCAGGGCTTTCAGTTTATACATTTCCTCAGATAATTTTTTCATATCGAAAATTGATTTTTCTTCACCATTCATCCAAATTTTGATGTTTCCATCATCTACTGAAACCTCAACTTTTTCATAACCTTCATAATCTTTACGTTTGGCTATCTCGCAGGTTATGGTTTTCTTTTTGCCATCACGTTCGATCAATAGTTCTATAGTATCACCTGTTTCTTTATCGTTAATAACCTTGCCGATCTGCTTACTGGATTTGATATTTTTACCTTCAACGGTCAGAATTTTGTCACCTTCTTTTAATCCTGCTTTATCAGCCGGTGTATCTTCGATCACTTTATCGATAGTGATATCAATTTCAATGGTTTCTTCATCTCCATCTCGAATGATCTTTTCATTCGTTTTCAGAATAGCACCGATCCATTTTCTGTTTTCCATATCATACTGATAAACAAAAATATTGTCGGGTTTTTTCAAGAAATCCCAGTCGAATACATCTCCGAATTTAAACATCAGGTCTTCACGCTCTCCAAGTTTAACTGTAACGTTTTTGTAATCCTTTTTGTGAAAAGTATATAATTTCACTTCTTGTTCGGGTTGGTAGCTACTCAACATTTTAGTAAGTTGATCTATTGTGTAGATCTTCTCTCCGTCCATTTCCAGGAAAACGGTTTTATTTTTTATTCCAGCTTTTTCAGAGGGACCATCTTCAACAGTTTTTGTTATCAAAATCCCATGCTGTTCTTTCAGTTCCAGTTTCTCACGAATTTCGTTATCCAGTTCTGCCAGGAATACTCCCAGGTAGGCTTTTTTCTTGGGTTTAAAAGTTTTTTTCTCTCCCAGTTTCAAATTCAGGGTTTTCACTTTCTTATCCCGGAAATACCTGATCTTTACTGTTTGTTCAGGTTCAAAGTAACTCAGCATTTTTGTAAGTTGATCTACTGTGTAAACTTTATCACCGGCAAGCTCCAGGAGAATATCTTTGCTTTGCAGACCAGCGTTATCGGCAGGACTTTCACCTACCACATTCTTGATAAGAATTCCATAATTTTCTTTCAAACCGAATTTTTCATAATCCTTTTTGGACAGATCACCCAGATACACACCCATATAAGCTTTGGCCAGAAGCGGAGTAGCAAACAGTATAAGCACAACCAAACTGATGAGTATTACTATAATTCTTTTCATTTTTCCTCCTTGTCGCGCCGTAGTTTTAACGTAGGCGGACTGTCACGGTGTAACGAATAAAACCGGACAATTTTTTATTTTTAAAAACTTACTTCACGTATTTTTTTTGGTTTTCTTTTCTGATTAAATTCTGATATTATCATCACAGCACCTTCCTCTGCAGATACATATTTTCGGATTATATATGCTTTATCTTCCTGGAATTTAGACGGATCTAATTTGCTTACAAGTTGTGGATTGAAAATGGATGTATAAGCCAACTCATTTTCTGCACCGATATCATCTCTCTCCGCAATCCTAATACTGTGTGAAGGAAATATTAGTTTATTTAAACTGAGAACCATACCTGGATGTATGACAGCAGCACAACCAAAAATGAGCAGCAAAGAAGCCAAAGCTGTAGCTGCTTTAAATTTGAATTTGTAATTATTCACCGGTTTATAAAACTTGTTTACCAGCTTTCTTCTCAGTTCATTCTCATAAGGATCGTCCTCGATTACGGGGACTTTCATAGAAAATAATTTATTCTCAAGATCTTTCATTTTCGATCTCCTTTTCAATATTCATACGAAGTTTTCTTAGAAGCCTGTGCATTTGCACTTTAATAGTTCCTTCCTTTCTATTGTAGATCTCAGCGATTTCTTTATAGCTGAGTTTCTCAAAAAATCTCAGAGCTATTAAGTTCTGTTCATCAATTTTAAATGCCGCTATTTTGCGCTGAACGATCTCATAATTAAACTGGATATCATCTCCATCTACTATGTTCCATTTTACTGATTCCCTGATCTTGTTTTCTCTTTTCACATTTCTGTAAAACTGGTTAACTTCGTTCACTGCGATTCTGTATAGCCAGGAAGAAAAACTGCACTTGCGGGAATCGAGAAACCTGAAAAGAGAAAGGCGTTTCATTGCTTTAAAAAATACGTTGGAAACTATTTCGTTGCGCACTGCTTCATCATTCACTCTATGAAATATAAAATTATTCATAATTGGATAATATTTCCGATACAGATAATCGAATTCCTGCAAATCCTTTTTAGCCCTTATTATACTGTTTCTTTCAGTATCCAATTTCTAATTCCTTTAAATCCCTACAAATGAAACGTTAACAAAGTTAAAAGTTACATTTTTTATAAGATGAAAAAATATTAAAATTTTAAAGTGAACTCGGTTTTTACATTCGGTTCGGAATTGGCAGTAATAGTTCCTCCATGAAATCGCATGATCTGACGTGAAAGACTTAATCCAATCCCGGAACCATTTGCTTTGGTTGTGAAAAAAGGAATGAATATTTTATCGATCACATCTTCCAGGATGCCAGGACCGTTATCTACTACCTGAATGGCAACTTTTCCTCTTTTATCCAGGAATGCATTCAATTCTATTTTGCCATTTTCTTGTCCTTCCAATGCATGTTGAGAATTCTTTATCAAGTTTAAAAGTACCTGCTCGATCTGCTGCTGGTCGGCAGTTACTTCCAATGTTTCAGGAATGATAGATCTTTTGCAGCTGATGTTACTTTTGTGCAGTTCTTCTTCCATAAGAAGTTTAACATTAGTGAAAATATTTTTAGCAGGTATTATTTCAAATTCTGGTTTAGGTATCTTTGTAAGATTACGATAAGATTCCACAAAACGGATCAGTCCTGTACTTCTTTTATGTATCGTAGTTAAGGAATTACGTATATCGATAACTATCTCATCATCGATCTCCTGCGGAATATTATCGGTTGTATCAATATCTTTCAGAAGATCGTTCACAGTGGCAGACAAAGAAGCGATGGGAGTGATCGAATTCATTATTTCATGGGTCAGCACACTTATAAGTTTCTGCCAGGCAGCCATTTCCTGTTCTTCCAATTCCGATTGAATATTCTGGATCGAGACCAATTTGATGGTTCTATTACTCAGTTTGAATTCAGTGGAATAAATTGCCAGTTGAAGAATAATATTTTCATCGGAAACCTGCACCAATTTTCGTTTTCCAGGTTTCAGTTCCTTTAAAGTTCTTACCAGTCCCTCACTGTACTTTTTCAATTCTTTTATATTATTAAGTCTATTTTTCTGAAAGAGTTTTTTTGCGCTATTATTCATCATTTCCACATGTCCGTCTTTTCGGAAAGCGATCAGGCTGATCCCGATATGCTGGATAACATTTTGAAGATAATGATAATGTTCTTCCCTTTCGGTACGTATTTTTTGAAAATCCTCAATAACATGATTAAATGCTATCTGTAATTCATCATAAGCACTTCCCAGTCCTTCGATTTTAAAAGAGCGGGAAAAATCGGAATAGCGAATAGATTCCAGGAAAGTTGTAAGGTAACGATTTGTTTTCTGAATGTATTGCAGCATTGATGATATTTGTAATATAGTTATCAGACCAAGAAGGATAGGTGTAACACTGAAACCCAGGTTAAAGACCGAGAAAAAAGTGAGAAGCATTGTTATGGCTATCAGGATAATTCGTACGGAACAGTTTAGTTTGAAATTTTTATAAACCATATTTTCCTAACCTTCTGTAAAGTGAAGCTCTGGTAAGACCCAGCTCTTTGGCTGCTGCACTTATATTACCGTTGTTTTTGCGCAAAACGCGTTGGATCACTTCCTTTTCTACTTCCTCTATATTGTAAGATCCAAAGCTATCTTCCATATTTATATTACCTGGTTTTGTCAGCATGAAGTCTGCTGGTTGTAGAATGTTCGATTCACTCAAGATGACAGCACGTTCCACAGAATGCTGTAATTCACGTACATTACCAAGCCAATTATATTGTTCCATCTTTCTCAATGCAGCAGATGATATTCCTTTTATATTTTTCTTATATTTTATCAGGTTCATTTTTAAGAAATGTTCTGCCAATGGTTTGATATCTTCAATCCTCTCTCGAAGTGCTGGCAGGTGAATTTCAACTGTGTTGATCCTGTACAGAAGATCCTGGCGGAACTCATTTTTCTTTGCCATTTTATAAATAGGTAAGTTGGTGGCACAAATAAGTCTTACATTAACCGGACGGGGACGGTTAGATCCCACACGAGTTACTTCTCTTTTTTCTATCACTGTTAATAATTTAGATTGCAAATGTAAAGACAGATTGCCTATTTCATCCAGGAATAGAGTACCCCCCGAAGCAACTTCAAAGCGTCCGGGTTTATCTTTTTTTGCATCGGTAAAAGAGCCTTTCATATGCCCGAATAATTCGCTCTCGAAAAGAGTTTCACTTATTGCTCCCAGATCCACACTCAGGAAGACTTCATTACTTCTGGGTGAATTTCGGTGCAGCGCTCGGGCAACCAGTTCTTTTCCCGTTCCATTCTCTCCCAGAATGAGTACGCTGGCATCGGTAGTAGCAACTTTCATGATTGTGCCAATCACTTTCTGCATTTCCTGAGAATTCCCTATAAAATCATGGAAAGGTTGGTCCATAGTTGCACTTAATTCTTTTTGTTTCATGCGCAAGTTATCTGCTTCTAGTAGAGAGCCACGTAACTTTAAAGCAGAAGATAATGTTGCCAGAAGTTTTGCATTCTGCCATGGTTTCAATACAAAATCTACAGCTCCCAGCTTGATTGCTTTTACTGCTTTTTCCACATCACCGTAAGCTGTAATAAAAATGACTACTGTAGATGGATCGATCTCCAGAATTTTTTCCAGCCAGTTAAAACCCTCCTGTCCGCTGATGGAATCTTTTGTAAAATTCATATCCAGCAGTATTACATCATAATTTTCTTTCTGCATCAGTTCAGGAATATTATGCGGATTGTGTTCGGTATGGATGATTTCAACATGATTTTTTAAAAGCAATTTTAAGCTAAAAAGAATGTCTTTATTATCGTCAATTGCCAATACTTTTCCATACTTTTCATTCATAAAAACTCCAATATATTTGAATTCACGATTTACAAATTTATTTAAATCATTTCTCCGTCAATAAAAAACTGTCCGCTACCGAACACATCTTAGTTCATAATCGAACACCAAATCCAAATTTGCGATTTGCTAAATCTTTATATTATAGTTAATTACTGTTTGGCACGTTATTTGCTGTAATGTAAATTGCGAAAAGAAAAAGGAGTTTGTATGGATCGAAAGATTGAGAAGAAAAAGTGGACGCCAAAGAAGATAATCTGGCTATCGATTGGTGGAATTTTTGCATTTTTAATTTTATATAACCTGATATTTGGAGACCATAGCGCAAAGTTCAATGTTCAAAAGGAACGTATTTCAATAGAAGAAGTTAAAGAAGATTATTTTCAGGATTACATAACTGTAACGGGGACTGTTGAACCCATAAGTACGATTTTTCTGGATGCAATGGAAGGTGGGCGTGTCGAAGAGATCGTTACTGAAGATGGTACAATGGTAAAAAAGGGAGATGTGATACTACGTCTCAGCAATACAAATCTCCATCTCGAAATAATGAATCGTGAAGCAAATTTAGCTGAACAGATAAACAACTTACGAAATACTCGCCTTTCTATGGAACAAAATAAACTAAACCTGACCAGGCAGTTGCTTGAACTTGATTATCAGTTAAACATTCAGAAACGAGAATATGAAAACAGTAAAGATCTTTTTAGCAAGAAATTTATTTCGGACAAAGAATTTGAAGAAGAAAAAGAATATTATGAATATCTGTTTAAAACACGAGAGCTGGTAATTGAAAACCAGAAACAAGATTCATTATTTCGTGCAATTCAGGTTACTCAATTGGAGAACTCAGTTGAGCAAATGCAGCTCAATCTGAAATTTGTAAGAAAGAAACTGGATGATTTAAGTGTTAAAGCACCAGTAAGTGGTTTGCTCGTTAGTGTTAATGCAGAAATAGGTGAAGCGAAATCGAGGGGACAAAGACTTGGGCAAATTCATGTATTGGATGAATTCAAGATTCGCCTGGAAATTGATGAACATTACATTTCACGGGTCAATGCAAACCTGATAGGAGAATTCGATTTCACAGGAAAGACATATAAATTACGAATCAAGAAGATCTATCCCGAAGTTCGAAATGGTCGCTTTGGAGTTGATCTTGTTTTTTCAGAAGATGTTCCGGAAAGAATTAGAACCGGTCAAACATTTCGAGTTAAATTGGAACTTGGAGAATCTAAAATTGCAATCCTAGTTCCACGAGGTGGATTCTACCAAAGCACTGGTGGGCAATACATATTTGTAGTTGATCCTTCCGAAAAATTTGCTGTGAAACGTGATATCAGGTTGGGTAGAATGAACCCGAAACATTACGAAGTATTGGAAGGGCTGGAACCAGGTGAAAAAGTTGTTGTATCCAGTTATGATAACTTTGGAAGAGCAGAAAAGCTGATACTGAAGTAGCAGAGAGCAAAGGGCAAAAGGCAAAGAGAATGAGTAAATTCAGATTTGAAGATTTGGAAATCTGGAAAATTGCAATCGAGATATTGGATATGTGCATGGAAATAGCAGATATTCTGGAACAAGCCCATCTTTATAAATTTGCAGAACAATTGAGATCAGCAGGATTGAGCATTTCCAATAATATTGCTGAGGGCTCCGGTTCAAATTACGATAGAGAATTTTATAAGTTTCTTAATTATTCCAGACGCTCAGCTTTTGAGGTAGCAAACATCGTTCTATATTTAATACATAGGCAAATGATTAGCATCGATTGGAAATCTAAAATGGTTGATAAATTGGATATTTTATGCAGAAAAATTACGAATTTTCAAAAAACACTAAAAAGATAAAATGCACTGTGCGCCCTACTCTATGCACTCAGCCCTATACATTTTCGAAATAAATTGAGAAAATAAAAAACGGAGGAAAAATGATTAAAACAAACAACCTAACCAAAATCTACAGGACAGATGAAGTCGAAACTGTGGCGCTGAACAACGTAAATGTGGAGGTGACCAAAGGTGAATTCGTAGCCGTTATGGGACCTTCAGGATGCGGGAAATCTACGCTTCTTAATGTAATTGGTCTTTTAGATAACCCTACCAATGGAGAATTTTATTTCAACACTCAGGAAGTCTCCAAATACACAGAAAGAATGCGTACAAACCTTAGAAAATCCAATATAGGATTCATCTTCCAGAGTTTTAACCTGATCGATGAACTTACCGTCTATGAGAATGTGGAACTTCCTCTTCTTTACATCAAAATGTCTTCTGCAGAAAGAAAGAAGAGAGTGAATGAAATTCTGGATAGAATGAAGATAGCTCATCGTGCCAAACACTTCCCACAACAACTTTCCGGTGGTCAGCAACAGCGTGTTGCAGTAGCCAGGGCAGTTGTCACCACACCCAAACTTATCCTGGCAGACGAACCTACAGTTAACCTGGATTCCGCCAATGGTGAAGAACTAATGGATATGCTTACACAACTCAATGAAGAAGGAACAACAATTATGATGGTAACACACTCCCCCACTTTCGCGGAATATGCCCACAGAACCATTCAACTATTTGATGGTCATATTGTTACAGAAAACATCAAAAAGGAATTTCACCTTTAATTTAAAGTTCAACAAAAGTAAGGAGGCGTATATGTTCTTAAATTACCTCAAAGTTGCTCTCAGAAACCTGTTGCGAAAGAAGTTCTATTCCACGATTAACATTTTAGGATTGGCTATTGGACTCACCTGCACAATCCTGATCGGATTGTTCGTGCAGAACGAACTTTCTTTCGATAAACATCATGAAAACTACAAAAAAATCTACAGGTTAGAATCTCACTTCACCATCCAGGAATCGGATGATTTCTTTGCTGCTACAGCTTTTCCGCTGGGTCCGGCTCTGAAACTAGAATTTCCTCAGGATGTGGAAGAATACTGTCGTTTTTTGACCATGGACAATAATCTATTCCAGATAGATGATAAAAAAATATTTGAGGATAATGTTTATTATGCAGATTCAACTTTAACCACATTGTTTACTCATAAATTTATTGCCGGTACACCAAATGGAGCTTTAAATGACCCCAATGAAATGATCCTGACAGAGAGCTTTGCCCGTAGAATATTCGGTGATGAAGACCCAATCGGAAAAGTGCTGGATACGGGTTATGGTTTGGGATTTACCATTACCGGTGTAATCGAAGATGTACCCTATGATTCACACCTTCGTTTCGAAGCTGTTGGCTCCATGATCACTCTGGAAAATTACTTTGGTAAGGATAGATACCACAGCCTGGAAAGTGGTGCTTTCTGGAATATCAGTTTCTACAGTTACATCATGCTAACAGAGACAGGAAATATCCAGAATGTACTGGATGGTTATCCTGCTTTTAACGAAAAATACATCAAACCAGTTGGTGAACAAATAAACAGCAAATTTCAACTCATGGTGCAGCCACTTGCAGATGTTCACCTGCATTCAGATTTGGGATACGACCTGCCAACCGGTAATATTGCTTATGTTCACACATTCAGTATTGTTGCACTTTTTCTACTCCTCATTGGCTGCATCAATTATATGAATATGGCTACAGCTCAATCTGCCAATAGAGCTACCGAAGTTGGCATCCGCAAAGTGGTGGGTGCTCAGAAAAGTTATTTGCGTAGTCAATTCCTGATGGAATCATTGATCCTAACTTTTCTGGCTTTGCTTCTTGCATTCATTGCTACAGAATTATTTCTGCCAGCTTTCAATGAGATTGCAGACAGACACCTTTCATTCAATATAGCAGAAAATCTTAATTTCTTTTTAGGGATCGTGGGCATAGCTTTGATCGTTGGAATTGTTTCAGGAAGCTATCCGGCTTTTTATCTTTCATCATTTATTCCGGTGGAAGTACTGAAAGGAAAATTGGGAAAGAGCAAAGGAACACTGAGAAAAATATTGGTCCTTCTGCAATTCTCGATCTCGATCATCATGATAGTGGGAACTTTTACTGTGATACAACAATTAAACTTCCTGAAAAACAAAGATCTTGGATTTAATAAAGAAAATGTAGTTGTGCTCACCATGCGCGACACAACCGGCATTAAAAATATTAATGCTTTTCAAGATGAATTGCTCAAACACTCTCAGATTTTAAAAGCAGGAACATCTTCCAGTATTCCAGGACAAGGTTACGGAATACTTGTTCATAGATACGAAACGCTCGATGGCACAATGGCAGAAAAGGAAATTAACTTCGTATTTGTAGATAATGATTACATCGACGTAATGGATATGAAAATAATTAAAGGTCGAAATTACGATCCTGAATTAACTACCGATCTTGAAGAATCTATTATTATTAATGAAGCTTGTGCAAATGTTCTTGGCTGGGGTAATGATCCGATAGGCAAAAAATTAGGTTTCGCTGCCGACCTGGACGGCACAGCTAATCGGGACACTCGTGTGATCGGAGTGATAAAAGACTTCCATTACAACTCCCTGCACAACAAGGTCGATCCTATACTGCTCCTTCTTTCAGAAAGACCTTTAAGGAATATCAGTCTGAGGGTTAGACAGGAAAACATCGAAAATACGATAAACTACATTAAAGGAAAATGGAACGAGTTCTGCCCCACTTTCCCATTCGATTATACATTTCTGGATGAAGACCTAAATGAACAATATATCGCCGAGCAGAAGATCGGAAGAGTATTCACTTATTTCTCTATTATGTGTATTTTCATAGCTTGTTTAGGATTATTCGGTCTGGCTGCCTACACTGCTGAACAGCGAACAAAAGAGATAAGTATCCGCAAAGTGATGGGTGCTTCTGTATCAAGCATCGTTCTAATTCTATCCAGAGAATTCACTATCTGGGTCTTGCTGGCTAACATTATAGCATGGCCACTTGCCTATCTGGCTTTGAAAAAGTGGTTGGAAAATTTCGCATACGCTGTGAATATTTCTATCTTCACCTTTGTTTGTGCCGGTATAGTTGCCCTTGTCATCGCTCTTGTTACAGTTAGTTTTCGAGCAATAAAAGCAGCTCTAACCAATCCTGCAGAAGCGTTGAAGTATGAGTAAACCTTGCGAATGGTTGTCAGACTTCTTGCTTTTCTCGACCTTCGCAATGGTTAACAAACACGACCATTACGGAGGTTTCGTTCCTCAACCATCCGTAAGGTCTTAAAAATGGAGAAATAAAATGTTTAAAAATTATTTAAAAATCGCTCTGCGGAATTTGAAAAAAAGCAAATTCTTTTCATTTATTAATATTATGGGTTTATCGGTTGGAATTGCAGTTTCTATCATGGTGAGTCTCTATGTTGTCGGCGAACTTACGGTAGATAAATTTAACCTGCATTACGATAATATCTACAGGATAGAAACCGGACAATGGTTTCACGTTCCTGCTCCGCTAATCCCAATTATCAGAACGGAAATGCCCGGATTGGAAGCAGCTGCACTCACAGACCGTCAGAGCATCAAGATCAATTTCGACAATAATGATCACACCATTCGTAATACGATTTTTGCCGAGCCGGATTTTTTTGATATCTTCACAATTAATATTATCAGCGGAGAAGGAAAATCTGCCTTGGAAGAACCTTACAAGATTCTACTATCCGAGCGGGAAGCTAAAAAGATATTTGGTGATGAAAACGCAGTCGGCAAGCAGATAACTGTCGATAAGGAATATGCTTTTACTGTCGCTGGAATATTTAGTGATTTCCCCGAGAACTCACATTTATCGTTAGATGCTCTTTCATCTTTTAAAAACCGAAAGATCATGACAAAGCAGGAAGATTTCTATGAAAATTGGAGTAATTGGAACTATCAGACTTATATTCGTTTGTCCGATGGAAAAAATCCAAATGAAGTTATTGACCCATTTAATATAGCTTTTAATGATTTCGTAGCAAGTATGGACGAGGATAGATCAGAAATTGTATTTAATCTGAGACATTTAAAAGATATTTACTTTTTTAAAGATCTGAATAAAAATGATTATTGTAAACACGGTAATATGCAGTATTTATTACTTTTTTCAATGTCGGCAATCCTGACATTAATTATTGCAATTATCAATTTTATAAATCTTTCTACAGCCCGTTCCAGCCTGCGGGCAAAGGAAATTGGAATTCGCAAAGTGAACGGAGCAGAAAAAAGTGATCTTATCAAACAATTTATGGGAGAATCCGTTGTTATTTCTGCTATCTCATTTATCTTTGCACTAATTCTTACAGAATTGTTTCTTCCCCAATTTAATGAAATTATCGATAAAGAACTGGTCTTAGATCTATTCAGCAGTCCTTCCACTATTTTATCTTTGATTGCGGGGATGCCCATAATTGCGGTTCTCACAGGATTGTATCCTGCTTTTTTCATGTCTTCATTCAATACAATATTCATTCTGAAAAGAGAAAATATCAGAGGTAAACGCGGATTACGATCGAGACGTTTTTTGATGGTCTTCCAATTTATAATTACAATTTCATTGATTCTGGGAACGCTTATAATCTATTCTCAAATGAAATATATGGTAAATAAAAATCTCGGTTATGATAAAGAGCATATTTTGTATTTCTGGATGAATTCGGATTTAAAAGAGCACAATGAATCTCTCAAACAGAAATTATTGGAAAACACGGAAATAAAGGAAGTTTCTATTGTTCATTCATTACCCGGCAATTTCATAATGGAATGGGGACGAAATCTGGGTAGCGGAACACATGTAACCTTCTTCAGTGTACCTTGTGATGAGGATTGTATAAAACTCCTGAATCTAGAAATCGTCGAAGGTCGCAATTTTGATCCAGATCTGGAATCGGATAAAAATGCTTTTATTCTCAATGAAGCATTTGCTAAAAAATTTGATTTAAGGAATCCTCTGACAGAAAGCATAGACGGTAATAAGATTGTAGGAATCGTAAAAGACTTCACTTTCCAGAGCTTACACCATTCTATCAAACCAATGGCTTTTACTTATTTCTCAGATTGGTCATGGCTTGTTAGTATAAAAGTAATGGGAAATGATATTGAAAACGCCAAAGAGATTATCAAGAACTGCTGTAATGAATTTTCCGATGAGAAAGTTCGAGTAAGATTTCTGAAAGAAGATATTGAAGCAAAATATGCGAATGATAAACGTTTCAGTTTAATATTTACCATCTTTAGTATGCTCGCAATTATCATTTCCAGTCTGGGACTTTTGGGACTCATCTCATTTGAAGTAAATAGAAGAACCAAAGAGATTGGAATTCGTAAAGTATTGGGAGCAACTCCCCTTGAAATCATTAATCTCTTTAACAAGGAACTCTTTATTTTGCTCGGAATTTCATCTGTCATTGCCTGGATTTTGGGATATTATTTGTTATCCGGATGGCTTCAGAATTTTGCATTCCGAATTCAGATTGGAGTGTGGTACTTTGTTTTGTCAGGTTTTATTACAGCATTTATTGCGTTGTTCACTTTTTCATTTTTAGCATATAAAGCCGCCAATTCAAATCCGGTGGATGCGTTGAAATATGAGTAACGCAAACATCCTGTTTGCGCATGTGAAATTTTACATGGGGAATGAAAAAAGAATAGGAGGATACATGAAGTTCGATAAAAATTTTGAAAAACAATGGTTGAATAAACTTCAAATTGGTCTGAAAAAGATCGGTAAACCAGATTTGTTTATCGAACTTACAAAAGATAAAGACGAACAACCTCTTGTGGAATGGACAAAAAAACTAATGGATCTGTTAAAAGTAAATCTTACTCAAGACGAGATCAACGAAGTAATGATAGGTTGTGCCTGCATTACTCCTAAAGATTATCTTGAAAATATCCGTAATGAATATGCAAAAACAAAAGACCTGAAGAAAGCTCATACAATGCTTCAGGAAGCGTTTGAGAAATTTATCAGGCAATACAAGAATCTCGATGATGAACAAATGAAATTTCTGCGAGAAAGCGGTTGGGGAAGTGCTGGGAAGCTGGAAGGAAATACAATTATATCTACTAAGATCCCAAAAGAATTTCACAAGTATTTCCAAACGACAGACGTACAAAAAAAGAAATATTATTATTGTCACTGTCCCAGGATCAGAGACTTGTTCTTAAATAACGAAAAACCACTCGATGTGAATTACTGTTATTGTAGTGCTGGTTTTACCAAAGATATTTGGGAGTATATTTTGCAGAGAGAAGTTAAAGTCGAAATCATCGAATCACTGATGAAAGGTGATGAAGTCTGCAAGATAGCAATATATATAACATAAACAGCGGGATCGAAGCAGAAACCTGCTTGAACGAATCCTGTTTGATACGTAATAGGAGGATAAAATGAGAGAAGTTGTATTATCAATTCCAACATTGGAAGCAGAACAGAATCTGGAAATCAATGTGCGTATCAATGGCAAGAAAAAAACACTGAAATACAGGGTTGAAATTATCCATTGGGAAGGCACGGCACCTACTTCGGAAGAGAAAGTTACAGTATTAAAACATGCTATCAAAGAATATGACAAGAACTGGGAACTTATCCAGATCGGTGCCCCCGATAACGATAAGATCCCGCTTATGTTCCGAAAAAAAAGTATTGCTAAATAAAGCAGCATAGTCACTGCTGGTCTTAGAAAAAATAAAGAGGTAATAATATGAAAAAAATACTGTTAATACTCATAATGTTTCCTGTGTTGATCTTTGCACAGGAGTACACCCTGGAACAATTGATAGAAACAGGATTGGACAAATCGTATGATATTCAAAACGAACTCGCAAGTAACAAGAACTCAGCCAGTTATCTGCGCAGCAGCCTATATGGAGTGTTGCCATCAGTTTCGATCTCTGCACAAAAAGATAAGTACCTTGATGCAATCGATCCTGAGTGGGATAGCAGTGCATCACTATCCATCAGTAAAAGCATTTTTTTAAATGAACCTACATATTATAATATTCACACTTCTATCCTGGACAAGAAAAACGCTGATCTATCTCTGGATGAAAAAAGGAAACAGATTGCTTATTATATTTTTTCCAGTTTTCTCAATGTGCTGGAATCACAGAAAATACTGGGGATACAAGAAAAGAATCTGGAACTTCAGCATAAAATATACAATCAGGTAAAAGTACAATATGATGCTGGTGAGAAGTCACTTTTGGAACTTAAACAGAGCGAGATATCACTTATAGATTATGAAATTGCTGTGAACGAAGCTGAGAATTCACTTTTCAAAACCCGAAAAGATCTTTTTTCTTATCTGAATATAACAGACGAAGGGTATGACTTTGTGGAACCGGAATTTGACATTTCCGATGAAAATTTCTCCTTCCAATCTAACAATGCTTTGCTTCAAAAGAAAAACAGCCTTACCAGCAGCAAGGTCCGCTTGGTTCAAACCATGATGGACTTCTTGCCTACTCTTACATTAGGATATTCGGTTTATCATAGTGATAATAACGATATTTACGCTTATGATGATTATTTAAGAACCACTAATACACTATCTATCTCTGCCAGCTACGACATCTTTAACCTGTTGGAAAAAGGTGAAGCATATTCACGTTCAAAGCGCAATCTCAGAGTACAAAAAATAGATTTTGAAATCAGTGAAAGAGACTACTCTATCGAACTAACCAATCTTCAGAACGATCTGAAAACACTTAAACGGTCGTACACTCTGTATTCCGATAAACTGAAATTAGCAGAAGATAACTTGAATATGGCGCAGGAGCAGTACAGGCTGGGAATGATCAGCCTGCTGGATATGGATAGGGCAAAGATAGATCATCAGAATGCCCAGCTTTCATATAATAATCATCACTATAATCTGTTGCGAAAACAGGAAGAGATCAATTTGCTGCTTTCCAATAAAATTCTGGGGAAATGGTAACCCAGTAAAAGCAACCAAGATTCCCGATCCAGTCGGGAATGACAGCAATGTTTTTCTTCCTTATCATTCCCATAACAATGGGAATCCATGAACTTATTTGGAGGAGATATCATTAGCAGGTTCAATCATTTTGATTGAATCGTAATATTTATAACCTTCAAAGTGTATTTGAACAGGAGCAAAATGCAAAATGTAGAAGAGAAACTAAAAGAGATCGATGGTGGCAAAGTTCTCGATGTAGCCACCGGTAGAGGAGAATTCATTAATTTTATCAAAGAATTCAAAAGCGTTGATAAAATCACTGCTATCGACAATTCCAAACGAACAGAAAAAGCATTCAAAGAAAAGTTCAAAGATGTAGAATTCCAGATCATGGATGCTGCAAATATGTCTTATCAGGATGAAACTTTCGATACAGTTTGTTTGTCTAATTCTCTTCATCACATGCCAAACCTAAGAAAAACATTGAACGAGATGAAGCGTGTACTGAAAAAAGGTGGTAATTTCATAATCAATGAAATGCTTTCCAACCAACAGGATGAAGCCCGAAAATCACATTTTCTCCTGCATCACTGGTGGGCAAAGATCGATACAATATTCGGTGAGAAACACGATCCTACCTTTTCTAAAAATGATATTAAAGCAATAATAGATTCCTTAGAACTTGCCGATTATGATTTGATCGAATATGCCTGGGATATCGAAAATCCCAAAGAAGAAAAATTTGTAAATGGACAACTGAAGGTCATCGAGATGGGTCTTGAAAGAATAAAAGATAGAAAAGAATATTCATCCTTAAAAACAGAAGGTGAACAAATAAAAGAACATATAATCAAAAACGGATTCGCACCGGCATCTGCTGTATTTATTGTAGGAAAGAAATAAAAATATCTTGTGGTTCGTTCACTCTTGAACGAGTATCAATCTCTCTTTGTATTGTTCTGGTTGATAAATAAAACTTCTTGGCTAATGAACTATAGGTCTGCTTCTCATAAACATATTGATACCATAATGATTGTGCAAAGACTGTTTTTTGTCGTCTCCTATTCTCAAAGACATGATTACAATGCAAACATTTATACCGTTGTTTGCTCTTCCATTTACCATTTTTTTGTATGATAAGATTTGCACTTGGGACACTGTTTATTACTCATTTTTTATTCTCCTAAATAAAAATACGTACTTAAATAACTAACATAGTTATATTTAACATCATTTTTAGCAACAAACTTTTGTCTATTACGCCAAGATCTTCTATTAAAAGAAGCTAAAAGCGTTGAATTTGATACTAATGGAAAGTTAGTTATTAAATATAAAATTTCAGGTGATGGTGTTTATATAAACTTTCGTGACATTGACCATATTGAATTTCATAATTTTAGATAATATTTAATTTGTTTATTAAGTTATTTATATATTATGATATAAAAGGAAAAAACAAATACTAACTGTAATTAAAAAAATTACAATCTTTATTAATTTGATTCATTTAGAAAATATAATATCTTCAATCTTAACGAATGTCAACTTCTTAATAGAAGTACAACCATTCGCAAGGTCTTTTCCCAGTTCAACTAATCTACTCTTTTATTCTTTTCATCCTCTTAGCTACAACACTATAAATTATGGGAATAACTATCAGGGTAAGGAAAGTAGCACTGATAAGACCACCGATAACTGTGAGTGCCATGGGAGATTTCATTTCAGAACCTTCACCGCTGCTGATAGCCATAGGCAGCATTCCGCCAATTGTAGTAATGGCAGTTATCAGAACCGGTCGTAATCTGTCCATACCACCCTGCAGGATAGCTTCATATTTCACCATTCCACTCATCCGCAATTGATTAATATGGTCGATAAGCACGATACCGTTATTCACCACAATACCTGCCAGAATTATCCCTCCCACAAAACTAACTACGGAAAGGGTTGTGCCTGTAATACCTAATATCAGCATAACTCCGATAACTGCCAGCGGCATGGTGAACATCACTATAAACGGCTGCCTTAGCGATTCAAATTGAGATGCCATTACACTGTAAACCAGAATAATAGCGAGCAGAAGTGCCAGTCCCAGAGTTACAAATGCTTCCTGCATATCTTCATAAGCTCCACCAAAATCCAAATAATAACCCGAAGGAAGATTCTCCTCGATATCAGCAACGGCTTTCTGGATATTTTTCACAGTACCACCCATATCATTTGTACCGGTTACGCTCGCAGAGATCAGAACTTTCCTGCTCTGTTTTTCGTGGGTTATTTTGCGTGGTCCTTCAGCCGATTCAAGGTGAGCTATCTGGTTTAATGGTACAGAAAATCCCATTGGGGAGATAATGGAAAGGTGCATTATATCTTCGAAGCTATTGCGTTTTTCTTCTTCTAAACGTACAGAAATATCTATCTCTTCCCCACCTTTTCGAAAGATCCCACAAAGCGTTCCCAGGGAAGATGTTTTAATTGCAGATGCGATCTGTGTGGCTGTGAGTCCGTATTTAAAAGCTTTATCTTTATCAATTACGATATGATATTCAGGTTTCCCTTCCTTCATACTGTTAACTACATCCGTAACATGTTCCACTTTGTTCATGCGTTTTTCTATCAACAAAGAGATTTCTTTCAATTTATCCAGGTCTTTTCCATAAATACTAACCTCAATTGGTTTGGCTGCTCCACCACCCATCATTTCCTCGCTGGACATAAAGTTAAATTCAGCACCTTCTACCTTTGGAAGTTTTTTGCGAACCTGTTCTTGTATTTCTTTGTAGGTCAGATCGCGGTCAGATTGTTCATGTAACCTTACGAAGACCTGTGATTCGTTCACTTCCTGCGGATTAGTTGGATCTGCCAATGCCTGCGCATCACTCATCGGACCAACCATTGCCATTACATTCATTATTCCTTCTGTTTCAAGAAAGACATCTTCAATCTGTTTTACCACAGCATCGGATTCATCTAAAGGAGTTCCTGTAGGCATCTTTACATTCAGTACCATAAATGGAATATCACGTTCCGGCATGAATTCCGTTCCAATGATACCTAAAATTGGAATAAGAAGAGTGAGCAGAAAAAGCATTCCCACTATTATCAGAGTTTTAGTTTTGTGAGCTAATCCCCAGATCAGAACTTTCTTATACTTGTTTTTAATTCCTTCGAAAAAAGCTTCCGATCTGTCAACTTGCGGTCTGTCTTTTGCTCTACGGAAAAGAATAGATGCGATCACCGGTACAATTGTGAGTGAAACAAAGAGTGACGCAGCTAATGAAAATGCAACTGTAAGTGCAAGTCCGCGAACCAGGATACCTGTCATTCCCTCGGCAAAGATCATCGGGAAGAACACGGCGATAGTAGTGAGTGTGGAAGCCGTGATAGCCATTGCCACTTCACTTGCGCCAACCTTAGCAGCCTGGAACTTGGTTTTTCCCATTTCCAGATGACGATAGATGTTTTCTATAACCACAATGGAGTTATCCACCAGCATTCCTACACCCAATGCAAGACCTCCCAGCGTCATAATGTTCAAAGTGAAATTAGCCAGGTATATAGGAATGAAAGTGGCTACAACTGAAATCGGGATCGCCAATGAAATTGCCAGGGTTGGTCGCCAGTTACGAAGGAACAAGAACATGATAGCAATAGCCAGGATGCCACCAACTATCAGGTTAGCTACGGCTCCAGAAGTAATTCTGGATATTGGAAGTCCCATATCCATCACCATATAGAATTCAAGGTCATCTTTAAATTCTTCTTCCATAAGAACAACCTCTTTTTTTACAAGATCTGTTACCGTGAGAGTATTTGCTCCGGACTCCTTGGCAACAATTATCATAGCTGTGGGAGTTTTATTAGTTCTAAATCTATTACGTCTTTCTTTGAAGCCGTCCTGCACTGAAGCTACGTCTTTCAGATAAATTGTTTTACCGGTGTTAGTAAACTTTATCGGTAAATTATTTATCTCTTCGATAGATTTATATTGAGCCATTGTTCTCAGTAGGTATTCGTCTTTTCTTTTCTGGATGTGTCCGGCAGACATATTCAGGTTACCCGCTGCCACTATCTGCACAATATCATCGATGGAAATATTATATTGTTCGATCTTTTCTTTATCTACGATAATCTGTTTTTCCAGTTCATCACCACCGTATATCATCACTGTTCCCACACCCTTCAGGTGTTTAAGTTTGGTGGATATTTCATCTTCCAGTATTTTTCGGAGTTCGTAAGTATTTTCTGCACCGGTTACACCATACATCAATATCGGCATTTGCGACAGATTGAATTTCATTACAAGCGGTCTGGATACATCATTAGGAAGATATTCTGTTATCTGATCGATCACATCCCGCAGGTCTTGTGCTGCAAAATCCAGGTTAGTTCCCCAGTTGAATTCAACCATTATCAGGGAAGCATTCTCCAGGCTTTCCGATTTTATAGTTTTAATATTTTTTACAGAAGCAATTGCTGTCTCGATCGTTTCTGTTACTGTCTCTTCAATATCCTGCGGAGAAGCCCCATAATAGGGAGTCACGATCGAAATGACCGGATAATCCATATCCGGAAATATTTCCAAACCCAATCTGAAGAAAGATATCCCGCCCATAATTATAATGAGTACCGTTATAATAAATATTGTTACTCGTTTATTTACTGAAAATTCTGCTAATTTCATTTTTCCACCTTTATTTTAGCTCACGGATTCACACGGATTCAAAAACCTTCCTATTACCTTGTTCCTAAGCCCCAGCTTGGGAACACTTATTATTATAAAACCGTTAAAACGGTTAAGCATTGTTTATCTTGCTTCTTTCCACTGGCTAAAGCCAGTGGTTAATGCGATTTTGAGCATTAGTATCAATCCTCATAAACATTCCTTATCTTCGTGTTTCTTAGCGTCCTTAGCGGCTGATTTCAACCTTATCCCCTTCAGAGAGACCTATATTCCCGCGGATAATTACTATTTCACCATCTTGCAATCCTTCTGTAATCTCAATCTCGTATTCATTTTCCAAGCCCAGTGTTACATATTCTTTAACTGCTTTATCATTCTCTATAATAAAAACATGATTTGCATCCAGAATGGCCTGCTGAGGTACAATAATCGTATTTTCAGATGTTTTTGTGAGAACCTTAACACGAGCAAACTGGTTGTGTTTCAGGATATTATTTTTATTTGCTACAGCAATTTCCACATTGAAAGTACCGGACATCACATCCGCTTCGGGAGATACGAACGAAACTTTACCTGTAAATTCTTTATCGGAATTGTTTACGGAAAGAATTACCTTCTGTCCTTTCATGATCTTATTAATATCGGCATCGGAAACCTGTATTTTTGCTTTGATCTCATCCAGGTTCATCATCCTCAATAGCATCGGATCCATCATGGCATCGTAATTTTCGCCTTCCTTTTTATAGGTTACAGTAATTACACCATCGATAGGAGCTTTTATCTCGGTATTTTCCAGCATGAACTCATAGGAAGATTTCGTCACTTTATATCCGGTTTCTACTTCGTCGAAAGTAGCTCCATCGATAGCTCCGGTTTTCTGCAGTTCCTGCATTCTTTTGTAGTTCTTTTCCATATTAACATATTGAGTTTGGGCTTGTTTCATTTGTGTATCATCCAGTTTTGCGAGTAAGTCACCTTTTTTTACTACACTTCCCACATCCACTATCAGTTTTGCTATCCGTCCGGACATCGAAGGTGCAATGTTAACTGTTTTTTCTGCTTCAATTTTTCCACTGAATTCAATATAGCTGGAAATATCTCCCAGCATGGCTGTGGCAACTTTTACTTCTCTGGCACCTGTGAATTCTTCTTTTACTTCTTCCTGTTCGGTTTTCTTTTGGCAACCCGCAAGCACGATAGCGAGTAGAGCAACCAATATTATTAGTTTTTTCAGCATCTTATCCTCCTGTTAATCTGTGTATTTTTTTATTTCATATTTCAATAATATATAATCGTAGTAGGATGCAACCAGGTTCATTTCGCTTCCGAAGAGCATAGCTTCTGCATCCATAAGTTCGGTATTCGTAACCATTCCCTGTGTATAAAGTTCATTAACTATCTTATGATTTTCCTGTGCAAATTCCAACGCTGTTTTGTTGTCTTCCACAGTTCTGGCTTTGGTAATTAATTTGTAAAATACGTTCTTTGCAGTAACCATATAATTTTCCTGTGCGGATTCAGTTTCATATTTTGTTTTCTTAAGATCGTATTTTGATTTTATCAGGTTGGAATAATTTGTTCCACTTGTAAAAATGGGAACGGAAAGCGCAGCCACCAGGTTCCAATTGTCCTCTCCGTCAAAATCTAATTCATCATCGCTTTCGAACTGGTAAGAAAATTGCAAATTCAAAGATGGCAGGAATTCACCTTTTGCCATACAATAATTCTTTTTCATCATTTTCTCAGCCAGTTCTAAAGTTTGAATGGTTGGACTTGTCTTTTCTACTTCTGTTAAAAACTCATCAGCAGCTTTTTCCAGTTCGGGTTTTTCCATTACAGCATACTGAAGCGTTTCGGAATCGTATTTAGTTAGGTCAATTTTTGAGGGTTCTTCAGCTTCTTCTTTTCCCAGCAGGATCTGCCAGAAGCCGTAAAGTTCGTCGATATTGTTCCCGATCTCCGAAAGTGCAGTTTCATCATTTTTTTGTTTAACTTGCCATTGCAGAACATCAGATTTTTTTGCAGTTCCCACATCATAGTTTTTCTGAACACTTTCCAGGTGAGAAAGAGTTGATTTCAGGCTTTTCTGGGAAAGCGTTTGCAGGTCCTGCAATTTAAGAATCCCGAAATATGTGGAAGCAATAGCATAAGAAACATCTTTCTCTTTACTTTGCAGGGCAAGGTAAGCCTGCTTCTTTGCCAGTTTTGCCAACTGATAACCCAATATAACTTTCCCGCCATTGAAGATCGACTGCTGAATTGAAATATCGTTCGAGTAAGTGGTTTTGTAAACCGGGAACATCGATGGAAATTCCATACCAATATCGGGAATTTGTATTGGTGCATTTGCCTGATCGTAAGTATCATCATCGATGCGAACCATGGTGGAATTGAACGAAGCTTTCGGGAAGAAATTTGTCAGTGCATTTTTCTTACTCCAGTCAGCAGATCTGAAGGCACTTTTTTCTGCCAGCAGTTCTTTGTTATTCTCCTTTGCCAGCTCGATGCTCTCTTCCAGTGTGATCGCAGAAAGTGCCGTTATCATCAGCATCAGAATAAATGTTAATATTGCTTTTTTCATTTTCGCCTCTTTTTTTTAGCCGCCAAGGGCACGAATAATCACTTAGTTTTTTCACTAATTTACTTTAGTGCTCCTTAGCATTCTTAGTGGCTCATATTTTTATACTGTTCCAGACATTCTGGAATAGTTTTTCTCCCATTTCTTTCAGGTCTATCTTTTCAGTAATCAGATGATAGACCATTGTTCCTTCTCCCAATGCATTAACCATAAAAGCGAATGTATAAGGATTGATGTCCTCCCGGATGATTTTCCTTTTCTGAGCATCAATCAATACTCTGATGAATGCTTCTTCATTCTCTTTATGATATTGTTTATGTTTCTTTTTTATTTCGGGAAATCTATGAAATGCATCGAACATAAGATTATAAAAATTTGATTCTTCCAATTTATCGGTTTCCGCAACTTGTTTAATAAAATTAATAACCTCGCCAAGTGATAAGAAATATATCCTCAAGATTTCTTTAAAGCTGAGAGATTTTGTATAAATCTCAGCTTCCCATCTTTCAAATTTATTGAATAAAAAATTTATAGTTTCTATAAATAAATGTTCTTTATTTGGGAAATGATGATATAATCCACCTTTGGTAAATTTCGATTCCTGCGCTACATCATTTATGCTGGCAGCATCGTAACCTTTTTCCAGGAAAACCCGTAATGCTGCCTTTAATATCTTTTCTTTAGAATCCATAAAATCTCCTTTGCAAAAGGATTCACTAATAAAAACCGACCGTTCGGTATGCAAAAATAATTATAGGTGATTTTTGTCAAATATTTTTTATTTTTTTTATCTGTGAGCTCAAATGAATGTTGATTACTTAACAAAAAAACTTATTTTTCTATTCTAAATTCCCAGTGATCCTGTTTGTGTGTTTTGAATGTATAAACTCGCTGTAATTTCACTGTTTGTGATAATCATTACAATTAATCAATCTTTTTCATTTGTTTTTTTTAAGTTCTAATCCGCACAAGAAACAAAAAAAATACTTTTTATTTATCTATAAATACTTTCCTGTCTCTTTTCGTAAGAAGGATAATAACGTTAAGAACTGCGGTAAGCAAAGCTAAATAGATGAGAGAATTCACCAGAACCACTGCTTTATTGGAAATGTATGCAGCCAGAGGAGAAAAGAGAATAAAGAAGACAGGCGTTGTTCCCGGTCTGTGTATCAGGAAGGCAATTATTGCTGCCGGAATAAGGCATATTAAAAATTCAATAGGAATAAAATAGAGAAATATACCAACAACTGGTCCAGCTCCTTTTCCTCCCTGAAAATTGTAATAAACAGGGAAACAATGCCCAATTATACCAAACGAAGCAGCAATAATAGAGTGAACTATATCAAAACCCCAAACTTGAGCAATTATTACGATTACTAAGGTTTTGGAAGCATCCAATAAACCCACGAGAATACCTATTTTACTGCCCACAGCAATAAAGACATTATATGCTCCCGCATTTTTTATCTTTAGATTCCGAATGTCTTTTCCTGTTAGCTTTTTAGCAAAGATATAACTGAATGAGATCGAACCGATAAAATAAGCGGTAATCGCTAAAATTATAGTTTTATATATTTCCACTACATCTCCTTTTTTCTTATTTTGACTCGAAAGCAAAGTGTAGAGTCGAGCAAGTTCCTTTCTCGAGTCGTTGTCGCAAACTTCTTACGACTCGAAAAATTTGCAACTTATTTTAAAGAAAATGAAGCTATCCAGGCACCGGGACCTGTGTGAACTGCTTCGCAAAATCGGGGATGACCAATTATCAATTTCTCGAATTTAAGTTCCCCTTTAATCTGTGCTTCCAAATCTTTAAGCTCGGGGAAATCTTTATCTTCCATATGTAAGATAACTATCTGTTTAACTGTTTCTATTTTACATTTCTGCATTTTCTGCCTGATATTTTCTATGATAATTCTGTTTGCGGATTGGAAAGTTCTTCCCCTTCCGATAGGTAACATGCCGGAATCAGCTTCATCGCCCAGAAGTCCTACTACCGGAATTATTTTAAGAATTGATCCAAGCAGGGATTTAGCTTTGCCAATTCTTCCACCCCTTTGCAGAAATTCCAGATCCGGCAGACAGAGATAGGTGAATGTATTTGTCGTAATTTCAGTAATTTTTGCGGTTATCTCTGCGATGTCATCACTTGTTTTCAAAAGGTCGATTAATCTGAGCAGAATTGAACCGACACCGGGAATAACCTGCTTGGTATCGATATTGATGATCGGGATTATATCTGTATATTCTTTTCTTACCTGTTCGCACACTTGAAAAGTAGCAGCAGACATATTGCTTCCCATCATTACATGAAAAATAACATCATAATTATCTTTAGCAGCTTCAAC